>DAOVZV010000128.1 GCA_030634925.1 Sulfurovum sp. | reverse complement strand
GATGGTTATATTTCTATAGAAGTGGACCCATTTTTGTCCAATGATACAAATGGAACTATAGAAGAGGGCAAGAGACTATTTGATGCTATCGGTGAGCCAAATGTGATGGTCAAAGTCCCTGCTACAGAAGCTGGATATGGTGCGATGACGGCTCTTTTGAGTAATGGAATATCTGTTAATGCCACACTTATCTTCTCTCCCAAACAAGCTCAACGATGTCTAAAGGCTATGAAAAAGGGTATGGATATATTTACTACAGATGGTGGTCTTAGGGTAGAAGCAGTTATATCTGTATTTGTAAGTCGTTTTGATAGACTTTTGGATAGTGCTTTGGAACAAGAGGCTATAGATATATCTTTGACTGGGATATATAATGCAGGTAAGATTTATAATATGATAGAGGCTAATAATAGCCCAAGTATCCGTACTCTATTTGCAAGTACTGGTGTCAAGGGTGATGATTTGGACGCTGATTATTATATGAAAGAGCTTTTGGCTTCTCACTCTGTCAATACTGCTCCACTCTCTACTATAGAGTCATTTATACAGACTCCTTTGCCATCACCAAAATTACCAATAGATGATGATATAATAGATGGATACTTTACCAAACTAGCTGATAATGGATTTGATATGGAAGATATATATGCAGAGCTTTTACAAGATGGATTGGAAGCATTTGAAAAGGCATTTGGCGATATGCTAGATAGTATTAAATAACAAAAAGGATATATAATGGGAGAGATGGAAGCTAAGTTACAGATGTACCTCAAAGCTATGATGAAAAATAAGGGTAGTGACCTTCATCTAAAAGCTACTGCTATACCAAAGACTAGAGTTCATGGTGAGTTGAAAACAATGGGTAAAGAGTTTATGACTGCTACTATGATGGAGAATTTGGCAAAAGAGATTTTGACTCCAGACCAGTATCAAAAATTGGTAGATGATAGACAACTAGACTTCTCTTATGTCATCGGAACAGAGGGGCGATTTCGTGCCAATTTCTTTTATCAGATGAATGGATTATCTTCTGTTATGCGTATCATTCCTATCAAGATTTTGACGCTAGAGGATTTGAAATTACCTCCAGTTGTGGCAGATTTCGCTGAGATACCTAGAGGTATGATACTGGTTACTGGTGTAACTGGTTCTGGTAAATCTACTACATTGGCTGCTATTATCAATAGGATTAATGAGACTCAAGCAAAGCATATCATCACAGTAGAAGACCCTGTGGAGTTTGTACATCCTGATAAAATGTGTCTAATCAATCAAAGAGGTGTGGGTGAAGATACTCACTCTTTTGCTGACGCACTAAAGGCTGCGTTGAGAGAAGACCCTGATATTATACTTGTTGGTGAGATGAGGGATATGGAGACTATCGAGATTGGTCTTCACGCAGCCAATACTGGTCACCTTGTATTCTCTACACTTCATACACTTGATGCCAAAGAGACTATTGATAGGATTATTGGTACATTTGGAGCAGAGGAGCAACCTCGTATCCGTCTAGCATTGGCATCTGTACTAGAGGGTGTATTGTCTCAAAGGCTTATCCCTACTATAGATGGTGGACGAGCAGCAGGTATTGAGATACTTAAAAAGACATCAAGAATAGAACAATTGATAGCAGAAGATAGGGATTCTGAAATACCAGATGCACTAGCAGAGGGTAAAGATATTTATGGGACACAGACCTTTGACCAAGCATTACTAGATATATTCAATAACGGTAAAATCACAAAAGATATGGCACTAGAGTATGCTACAAATCCATCTGATATGCTACTGAAAATGCAAGGTGTTGGTAAAGGTGCATTGGCTCAAAAAGAGTCTGATGAACCAGCAGAAGTATTTGACTTCAAAGATTTGGAAGAAGATGGGGATTAGTTTAATATAATTTGGGTATAATTCGCCTCTATTTTATGCCCAAGGCGTAAAAACTACAAAGTACAAAAGGATAAATATGTTAGAAGGTATCGTTAGAGAGAGTATCGGTAAGCGTTCAGCGAAATTGCTTAAAAGAGATGGTTATCTAATCGCAAACATCTATGCAGATGGTGTTGAAAATATCAATGCTGCATTTAAAAGAGGGGAATTTGTAAGAACTGTAAGAAACAAAGACACATTTACATTCTCTATAAAAGTTGGCGATAAAGAGATTAGCGTATTTATCCAAGAGTATCAAGTACACCCAATCAATGGTGATGTAACTCATGTAGATTTGAGAGTAGCAGTACCAGGACAAGTTACAAACTTCCTAGTACCTGTAATAACTCACGGTCTTCCAATAGGTATCAAGAACAAAGGTGTTCTTGTAATATCTAAAAAGAGACTAAAAGTAAGAGGCGTTGTAGCTGATATACCTGTAAACTTTGATATAAATGTAGAGCCATTAGATAGAGACCAATCTATTCTAGTTAAATCTATCGAAGTACCTGCAAACTGCAAAATGATGGATAGACCAGATGTTGCTGTCTGTGGTGTAATCAAAGCTAAATAGTGAGATTGTAGTCGTGACTCTGTTTGTAGGTTTAGGCAATACAGGGACACGATACGAAAATACACGACATAATATCGGCTTCAAAGTCATCGACAAATTAGTCGGTGACTTACAAGCTAGAGATATATCCAAATCATCTTTTAACGGTAATCTATACCGAAACTCCAATACACTTTTTCTCAAACCCACTACATTTATGAACCTATCTGGTAAATCAGCTCAACCAGTCAAGAACTTTTTTAAGATAGATATAGAAAATATTATTGTTATACACGATGATATAGATTTGCCTTTTGGTGCAGTGCGTTTCAAAAGAGGTGGAGGACACGGAGGACATAATGGACTCAAATCACTAGATGAACATATCTCAAAAGAGTATCTGCGAGTACGGATAGGTGTAGGCAAACCACTCCATCGTTCACAAGTAGCAGATTTCGTACTTCACGATTTTTCTGTAGAGGAGTCTGCTATGTTGGATAGATTGATAAATCAGCTATCTATAGCTTGTGAAGCATTGATGAGTAGAGAGTTAAATGAGGTCAAGTCCAAATATAGCCTGAAATCTATAGATGGTTTGGACAAATGAGACTCTATTTCATATATTTTGTCAAACTATACACCAAAAACCTATTAGCTATTTTATTTGGCTTATCTTTTGCTTTTGCATCTATAGATTACTTCCAACATCTCCAAAAACTAGAGGGTGCATCTAATCACAAAGTACTATATATATTTTATATGTGGCAAGAGGCATTGGGATTGCTTTATCCTTTGGCTATTATATTTGCATTGATTATGACCAAATTATATCTAGTCAAAAATAGTACAATGGGTGCATTACATAGTTTTGGTTATAGCAAAAAACGACTCTCAATTCCACTTATATTGGTAGGTGTTGTTACATATCTTTCATTTCTAGGACTTCATACCACAGAGTTCTCTTATGCCAAAGACAAAGCATTTATGCTACTTGAAAAACGAGCAAATGCACATAATGTAAATAATCTATTTTTCAAATATAATGATACATTTGTATATATCAAAAAGCTAGACCCAATAGCCAAAACCATAGACGATATTACTATATTCAAGGTCAAAGAACATAGAATACAATATACTATAAATGCACCAAAAGCTATATTTGATGGTGATAAGTGGACGGCACAAAAAGCTACTGTAAAAAGCCTAAACTACAAAGATACAAAACTGCAAAACTATACCATAGAGTACAAAGATACCATAGATACACTTTATGGATACAAACCTCACATCATAGTATCTCTATATGAGGGAAAATCTCTCAATATCATAGATGCTTATCATACTTGGAGACTTTTAGAGAGTCAAAATCTCAATTCAGATAAGATTAGGGCAAGTTTTTATGATAAAGCAGTTGTACCTATATTTGCTATATCTCTATTGGTTATACTCTTTTTCAAGCTACCATTTCACTCTAGGATGATGAATACAAGTGGAGTGATAGCTGGGGCTTTGGCTAGTACATTTATAATTTGGGGAGTATTTTTTGGATTGAGTCAGATAAGTGCAAATGGTGTACTCATCCCAGAATTTACAGCTATACTACCTGTACTGATGTTAATGTCTTATGCGATATATATATACTATACAGATGAAAGTAGTATATGAAAACGATAGAGACTACATATTCAAATACTTATATTGTAAATCGTTCCAAATTTATAGCATATCTCACTCCGATAGAAAACTTCAAAACACTTCAAAAAAAGCTCAAAGCAGATAATCCAAAAGCCAATCATATAGTATATGCACTAAGAGAGACCAATGAGTTTGACCAAATAGTAGAAAATAGCTCAGATGATGGAGAGCCAAAAGGTTGTGCAGGAGTTCCATCATTAAATGTACTAAGAGGAGTAGAGCTAATAGGTGTTGTAATACTAATAGTCAGGTACTTTGGAGGGATTAAACTAGGTACTGGTGGTATGGCTAGGGCATATAGCAGTGCTACAAAAGAGGTAATAGCTATATCCAACCTGATAGATTATCAAAAAGAGATAGAGTATAAGTTTGAGACGACTTATAGTAATATAGAAAAAACCCTATATCAGCTAAACAGGCTAAATATCACATCAATTAGTAGAGACTTTGGAATAGATGGTGTATCTTGGGTTATCAAGACAAACCAAGAGAGTTTGGATAGTTTTATAAATATAAGAGCCTGATATAATATAGTTAATTATAAGTAATATTGATTTTAATAGTTTAGTTATTTGATGATACTATATGATACATTTGTAAAAATTATATAGTTTTTTATC
>DAOVZV010000360.1 GCA_030634925.1 Sulfurovum sp. | reverse complement strand
ATATGCAAAGTATGCAACCAGTAGTCTATATTATCTTCATCTAAATCTATAATATTAACCAATAGTTGTACAGAACTATTTACATCTACTCTCCTATCTCCTCCATCTATGGCTATCTCTGGTATAGAGTTATCTGCTACTGTGATATATGCTATATTTGTATCCGTATCTAGCATATTATCTGTCACAGATATAGTATAGTTATATACTCCTGCTTCATATAATATTAGATTGTCCAAAGTACAATTATTACTACTATTTTTCATCATACTATTTAGATGTTCATCAAGCCACTCACACTCAACAATAGACCCATCTGTATCATAACTATTAGATGTCTCTAGTCCCAATACTTTTGCACCTACAAATGTTGATATATTTTGCTCTGCTTCATCCGAAGATAGACCAATTATAGCCACAGGAACTCTATTTTGTATCTCTTCTACAGTTACTATACTATATGCTTTGGCACTAGCTCCATTTGAGTCTGTGACGAGTAGAGTTATCTCATATACACCAACACTTGTAAATATATACTCCAGTGAAGAGGAAGTCCCTATTTGTTCTACTATGCTTGTGCCTTGAAGTATATAACTCCACTCATAGCTAAGTTCATCTCCATCTGCATCTACAGCATTTGAGTTTAGAGTGATAGAACTATTAACCTCAATAGTCTCATTATCTTCTACTATATCAACCGTAGGAATAGTATTACTATCTATCAGATTGATAGTCAAAGTACTCTCCACATCTCCACCACCCAAATATGCAATAGCTCTTAGAGTATATGTAGTAGAGTAGTTTATGTCCAAAGGCTTCACCACCTTGATATGTCCATAATAAGAACCTATAAAAGGCTCAACAGTAAGAGTATTCTCTCCAACTAAATCTTTGTTTGCACTTATATCATCATCTACATTATTGGGTGCATCAACAGCACTCAATGTCTCATTACCCTCCGTCACTATCACAACAAACTTATCACTACCCTCTCCCTCAAGAGATATAATAACATCAGTAAGCCGTTGAGGTGCATAGAGTATAGTAAGTTTAGTATCGAGTATATCACCTACAGGTATATTATCATAAATAGTCATCTCAACTGGATTAAATGTCACTTCATTGATTTGAACATCAGGATTACTATCACCACAACCCACCACCATAACCATAGATATAAAAAAATATAAAACTCTTTGCATAAAATACTCCTTATCAAATTATATCTAAACCATTTAGTTTTTTGATATAATTTGGCAAGGAGTATAATATGAGTGAACTAGAAAAACAACAAGCCAAAGAGATAGCAGAGTTAAATATGGGAGAGGTTTTTTGATTATTTGGTAACATATATTTGGTTTTATAATAAATAACATATTGCGTAGGGTGCTATTGCCATAGCACCTTTTATCCAATCAACAAATCAAATTCTTTCTTTAATGCCAATTTTTGGTGCTATGGCAATAGTCAATGCCAATGACTTAAGGAATTCCACCCAATAAAAAGCTAAAATAGAGAGAAAAGAAAATGAATAAAAAAAAGCCAAGAAATATTAAGTAAGTTAAAGAAAGTAATCAATTCAGAAGAGT
>DAOVZV010000065.1 GCA_030634925.1 Sulfurovum sp. | reverse complement strand
TTACAGTAGAAAAGCAGACTCTTTGCATTGTCAAAGCTAGGCTCATCTCCTTTATACTTTACACCCAATTTTTTGAGTAATTTTTTACGGTTTGGAGCATCAGGAAGAAATAGTTTAAATGGAATATTTACAGCACTTGGAATAGCAGATTTGAGATACCAATTTTTCAATCTAGCATCTATAAATACGCCCCTTCTATTACTTATGAAATCCAATACCTCTAGTTCTCCATAAGTCTCTATCCCATCAGTAACTTCAAATGGCTCTATAAAAAATGGTGGAGACGGTCGAGATGTCAAAGCAAAAGTATTATTTAGATAAGCATCCTCATTTTGTGTTCGTTGTATCTTTATCATCTTCCCATGGTCTTTGACCTCTACAAAAGGCACTCCCTTTGTTATCTCAAACACTTCTGCATTGAGCAACAGACTACTCATAATAAATATACTTAAATAAGAAAATATTCTCATCATTAAAAATCCTTTTACACAAAAACTGTGTATATTTTGTATAAATTCTAGCATACTTAACTTTATTCTAACTCTCTATTTTTATAAATAATTAAATTTTAACTATTATGAGTACTAATAGTAATAAAATTTATACTCCTATAATCAGAAATAATCATATCTATAATATCAACTTTTATTTCTCCTGTAGTTTCTATATATATATCTAATTTTCCACTATTTATATGCCCTCTTTTGGTAGATAAATATAATAGATGTTTGGATATAGCCTCTCGTGTGTCTATGATATTTATACCTTTAGGCATAATATCCTCTATGATATGAGCTATTAGAGGATAATGCGTACAACCCAAAACCACTGTATCAACGCCACTATCACTCATAGGCTTTAGCCAATCTTCTAGTAATTTCCTAGTCTGTTCTGACTCTATATCACCTTTTTCTATCTGCTCTACTAGTGATGGACAAGCTTGTTGATATATCTCTATATCTCTATCTACTGACAACCTATCTGCTAGTCTCTGATACTTCTCACCTTTGAGTGTAGCCAAAGTTGCCAATACTCCTATCTTGCCACTACTAGAGACCTCTATAGCTGGTTTTATCCCTGGTTCTGTGCCTATGATGATAAGTGATGGATAGAGTTCTCTAAGATGAGATATAGACCAAGAGGTAGCCGTATTACATGCCACTATTAGCGTATCTATATCGTGATTTGTTATGAGATGATTTGTTATATCTATAGAGTATTGTAGTATCTGATGGGGGGTTTTGTCTCCATAGGGGGCGTTGAGTGTATCTGCTACATAATAAATCTCTGCATTTTGGACTATTTGGGATATAGCTTGAACTATTGTCAAGCCACCCAAACCAGAATCAAAGACACCTATCTTGAGCATAGAGTGGTTAAGCACCCTCATTCATAATAGATAAAAACTCTTCATTAGTTTTGGTCTTCATCATCTTGGAGAACAAGAATTTAAGCCCCTCAACCTCTTCCATATTTTGCATAGCATTTCTCAATGCCCATACTTTTTGGAGAGTCTCAGGAGTCGTCATTAGCTCCTCTTTTCTAGTTCCTGATTTGGTCACATCAATAGCTGGATATATTCGTCTCTCCGATACATGACGGTTGAGGATTACCTCTGAGTTACCAGTACCCTTGAACTCCTCAAATATCACCTCATCCATCTTGCTTCCTGTCTCTATAAGAGCCGTAGCAATGATAGTCAAACTTCCACCCTCTTCTATATTTCTAGCTGCTCCAAAAAATCTCTTTGGTTTATGTAACGCGTTCGCATCTACACCACCAGAGAGTACCTTACCTGAACTAGGAGTAACTGTATTGTAAGCACGAGCAAGTCTTGTAATAGAGTCAAGCAAGATAATAACATCTTTGCCCATCTCCACTCGTCGTTTGGCTTTTTCTATCACCATCTCAGCAGTTCTCACATGATTTTGTGCAGGCAAATCAAATGTAGAACTATATACCTCACCCTTGACCGAGCGTTGCATATCTGTCACTTCCTCTGGTCTCTCATCTACGAGCAGTACCATCAAAGAAGCATCAGGATTATTATAACTAATTCCATGAGCTAGTTCTTTTAGAAGTTCCGTCTTACCAGTCCTAGGAGGAGCAACTACCAACGCTCTTTGACCTTTTCCAATAGGAGTAAATAAATCTAGTACCCTACCCGTCATCTTCATTGGATTATACTCTAGTTTTATCTGCTCACTAGCATATAGAGGAGTAAGATTTTCAAAAAGAGGTCTCTGCTTGGACTTTTCAGGGGCTACATAGTTGATAGCCTCTATCTTTAGAAGTGCATAATACTTCTCTTGGTCTTTTGGCGAACGCACTTGACCTGTGACAATATCACCATTTCGCAGAGCAAATCTCTTGACCTGCGTACCACTAACATAAGTATCATTTCGAGAGTTAGCAAAGTTTCCATCGATAGAACGCAAAAAGCCATATCCATCATTCATAATCTCCAAAATACCAGTATAAAGTATAAATCCACCCTGACTAACTTGTGATTTCAATATCTCAAATATAAGGTCTTTTCTCTGAAATTCATTTGGGTTTTCAACTTTTACCTCTTTTGCTATTGTAACAAGTTGTAATAATGGAAGTTTCTGGAGGTTTTCTATCTTGTAACCATCGACTGGTATATGTGTTCTGTTTTTTCTATTAGCACTATTGTTGCCATTAGAAGATTTTTTGTTATCGCTCATAAGCCCTCTTATTTTGGTGTATGGTATGGAGATTGTATGTTTTTCATACAATATATTATATGTAGTGTCGCCATTATAATCCTTTTTGGCTGAAAAGTCAAATTAACTTATCTAATAGTATGTGGATTTTATGAGAATAAGGGTAAAATTTATTATAAAATACGAAAAGGTAACCATTGAACCAAGTCCCATGTACGCACTGTAATTTAGAGTTTCCAAAAAATGTTATGATAATAGAACAAGATAATGATAAAGAGTTATTTTTTTGTTGTAAGGGTTGTGAGGGTGTTTATCATCTTCTAAATGACCAAGGACTTAACTCATTTTATGATAAATTGGGAGAGAATAAGCTTCAACCTGCTTCTATAAATAGTGATGATTTGGAGAAGTTTGATTTGGAAGGTTTTGAGAAGAAATATATCACTACTACTGATGATGGATTATCACAAGTAAACCTCATCATTGAGGGTATCCACTGTTCTGCTTGTGTATGGCTCAATGAAAAGGTACTTCATCAGACTGATGGTGTGATAGAGACTAGTATCAACTATACAAATAACAAAGCCAAAGTAATATGGGACAAAGATGAAATCAAGCTATCAGGTATCATAGAGATTATTCGTTCAATCGGTTATAATGCCTATCCTTATGACCCAAGACTTCAAGAAGATAGAGCTATCAAAACTCGCAAAAATTATTATTCACGGATATTGGTAGCTGTATTTGGTGCTATGAATATTATGTGGTTGGCAGTTGCTCATTATGCTGGATATTTTGGTGGTATGGAGCAGTCTTTCAAAAATATTATCAGCGTAGCTCAATTTGTCCTTGCTACTCCTGTGCTTTTTTATTCTGGATGGATATTTTTTAGGGGTGCATATTATGGATATAAAAATAATATAGTCAATATGGATACACTCGTAGCTTCAGGGGCGATGTCTGCTTATATATACTCTATATATGCGATGATTACGCAAAGAGGTGAGGTATATTTCGACTCTGTGGTGATGATTATTACATTTGTTCTTGTGGGTAAATATCTCGAAGTACTTAGCAAAAAGAGTGCTGTGGATACTCTCGATACTCTGATGGGAAGTACTCCTACAGAAGTTACTATTGTCAAAGATGGTATCAAATCTATAGTAAGTACTGAAAATATTATTATAGATGATATTATAGAACTCAAATCAGGAGAAAAAGTCGTCATAGATGGAGAGGTAATATGGGGAGAGGGTTCATTTGATGAGAGTTCATTATCTGGAGAGAGTGAGCCTATTTACAAGAAATCATCTGATACTATTTTGAGTGGGTCGATATGTTTGGACTCCATCATACACTACAAAGCAACCAAAGACGCATCTAACTCTATGCTCAATTCAATAGTCAATCTACTAGAAGAGTCTATCACCAAAAAGCCAAAAATAGAACAACTAGCCAATAGTATTTCAGGGTATTTCTCTACTACTATATTGGTGATAGCTATTTTGACATTTGCAGGATGGTATTTTGGATTTGGAAGCTTTGAAGAGGCTTTGATAGTTGCTATCTCTGTCATAGTTATAGCGTGTCCTTGTGCTTTGGGATTGGCTACTCCGATGGCAACACTAGTGGGAATTGGAATATCTGCCAAAAGAGGGATACTCTTTAAGGAAGCTTCATTTTTGGAGACAATGGCAAAGAGTGATATATTGGCTATAGACAAGACAGGGACACTCACCGAGGGCAAACCATCTGTTGTAGGAGTAGAAATATTTGAAGGGTTTGACCACTCTTTGCTATATGCACTAGTAGATACATCCAATCATCCAATATCCAAAGGTATCAAAGAGTATATAATATCAAACTATGATGATATATCTACTATGGAGCTGGAAAATATAAAAAGTATAGAAGCAAAAGGTCTAAGTGCATCGTATCAAGATAAAAATATACTTGCAGGAAATGCCCAACTACTACAATCATCAGGCATAGAAGTAGATAGTAACTCTGATAACTCTCTGCTATTTTTGGCTATAGACAATAAGCTTGTAGCATCATTTGAACTGAAAGATACACTAAGAGATGGAGCAAAAGAGGCGATAAGAGATATAAAAGCATTAGGGATTAGAGTTGTTATGCTTACAGGAGACCACAAGCAGAGTGCAGACTCTATAGCAAAAGAGGTAGGAATAGATGAAGTATATAGTAAAATGCTACCACAAGACAAATCAAATAAGATAGACCAATTCCATACAGAGGGACATATAGTCGTGATGGCTGGAGATGGTATCAATGATGCTATCGCCCTAAGCCGTGCTGATATTGCTATTGCTATGGGTGGTGGTGCTGATATTGCTATTGAAGTGAGTGATATAGTACTTCTTGATGAGAAACCAAAGAGTATATATGAGTCATATATATTATCCCGAAGAACTTATCAGGCAGTAAAAGAGAATTTG
The DNA here is from genome assembly GCA_030634925.1 of Sulfurovum sp. Lineage (GTDB taxonomy): Bacteria > Campylobacterota > Campylobacteria > Campylobacterales > Sulfurovaceae > Sulfurovum. Next base: position 1,490 of record DAOVZV010000065.1, on the reverse strand, counting down.
GCATTTTCTTTGTTATATAATATGGTAGCTGTTCCTCTAGCTGTGATGGGGTTTGTCAATCCTCTCATCGCAGCATTGTCTATGAGTCTAAGCTCATTGGTAGTAGTAGGAAATTCAATTAGAATTAAACAAATAAAGTTTAAAGGATAGTGATGAGTGAGAGTGTAATAATATTGATGATAGGAGTATCCACATTTCTAGGAGCATTGGGACTGATTGGACTACTTTGGGCTGTGAAGAGTGGACAGTTTGATGATGAGTCCAAATTTATAGATGCTACTAGGTATGATAATGAAGAAGATTTGAGAGATGCTGTGATGATGGATGAGAAAAAAAGAGCCAGAAAAGAGAAGAAAGAGAGAGAATATAGCCCTCCTGATTAAGAACTATAAAAGAAATTTATGTTATTATTATATCAATAAATATGAACAAGGATTAAGTTATGAATTTCAAAAAATACTTTTTGACCTATATACTCTCTTTTGGAATACTATATGCCCAAAGCAGTGTAGGAATAAATATCAATAAAGAAGACTTGGAACTAGAAGCATCTGTAGATATGAATGCTTTTAGCTACTACTCTGAAAGTACTACATATATGTTGGACTTGGCATACCTAAAGACCCTCAATGATAGTATGACAAGTATCGGTATAAGTGGTGTAAATGCTCTCCAAGGTGCTAGTGGTGTATCACTTGCCCTAGGAGCAAAGATAAATTTCACAACAGATTTTATGGCAATTCCTCTATTTGCAAAAGCTACATTCAATATTCCATTTAACTACACTATACCACCTCTATTTATAGCCACAAGTATAGCGTATGCACCTCCTGTATTATCATTTAGAGATGCCAAAAGTTATACAGAGCTAAAAGTAGAAGGAAATGTAGAGATAGTACCAAATATACATCTATTTACAGGTTTTAGAAGTATAGATACAGACTACAATCAAGCAGATAAAGTATTTAACGATAGCATATATGGTGGAATGAAACTTATATTTTAAATCGTCTTAAAAGGAAAACAATGATAAGCAAAAGCATTTTTAGAGAGTATGATATACGAGGTATTTTTGAGAAAGAATTGAATGAAAAAAGCGTTAAGCTCATTGGTTATTTTTTGGGTCAAAAGATAGGTGGAGACAAAGTCGTATCCATCGGTTATGATGCTCGTTCACACTCTCCTATTTTGCGTGATTATCTAACATCAGGACTCAACAAAGCAGGTTGCAGGGTCCTTGATATGGGTATGGTTGCTACTCCTGTAAATTATTACTCTAACTATATAGAGTTTGATGGTGTGACTACTGACGCATCTATTATGATTACTGGTTCTCACAACCCTAGTGAGTATAATGGTTTTAAGATGACTGTGGATAAAGCACCATTTTTTGGAGATGATATTTATGCTTTGGGTGATGAGATTGTTGCTAATGCTGATATGAATATAGAAGATAATATTACCAAAACTAATATAGATGTCAAAACTCC
>DAOVZV010000315.1 GCA_030634925.1 Sulfurovum sp. | reverse complement strand
TTAACCACAGAGATCACGGAATTCACAGAGATGAATAAATTATTGTATGAGAAATATATCAAAAAATTCAAAAGTCATTGCAATTAATACTATTGATTCTCTTCGTTGGATAAAAGATTCCAACCAAACTAAATACTTTGATGAAAATATAAAAGCAGCTAAAAGAGGGGTTAAGATACATAGAATCTTTTTAGTTGAAAAAGAAAGCTTAAAAGATATAGAAAGAATAAATAATATCAAACAACATATGCAAGAAAAAAATATTAATATAGATATTATTATTATTGAGGAATTAAGAGGATTTAAGAGTGAACTAGAAGATATTGTAATTTTTGATTGTCCACAAGAAAGAAGATTATATATTGATTATCCAGATAGTTCAAATAGAACAAATATATTATATGCTAATCTATTTATTTGTCCTGAACAAATAAAAATAAGATATGATATTTATAAGAAACTGTTAAATTATACATTACCAAATAAAACACTGAATAAATTACTTAACTATAAAGATACAAAAAATGAAAAAAACTAGTAATTTAAAATATTTTCCAAAACCTATACAAAGAAGTAACTTCTTAATAAAAGAGTATAAATTAGATTATGAAGTTATTAGTTGTGTACAAGCTTCTAAAGCAAAAAATATTCATTTAGTGCATGAGTTAAAGAGTATAATACTTTCTACATCTAATGGATATGTTGCTGTCCATACTAGTGGTGATAGAAAAATAAATCTAAGGGAGATAAAAAACTTTTTGAAATGTAAAGAAGCAAGTTTATGTAGTCCTAAAGAGTTATTTGATTTGGGCTTAAGTCAAGGTACTGTTTGTCCAATAATTGAACCAACATGGGGGTTACATCATTTAATTTCTAGACATATATTAAATTTAAAAATAGTATCCACAAATAATGGTACAAGAACAGGGTACTATATATTCTCACCTAAAATATTACTATTAACTAAAGCTCATGAAGTTGGTTTATTTTCTTCACCGATATTTATCACTCCTTAAATTAAATAGAGGTGAAAGATGAGTTACTTCCTACTTAACAACTTCTAATCTCATCTTTGATATAATTCAGGCAATTATGTCAATACACAAAAGAGGATAAATATGCTACTTTTTACACCCGGCCCTACGCCAGTGCCAGAGTCTGTGCGTCAAGCTATGGCTACTGTGACGATACACCACCGTACACCAGAATTTGAGACTATATTTAAAGAAGCTAGAGAGAGGCTTATGCGTCTTTTTGGTATGGATGAGGCTGTTATGATTGCTTCTTCTGGGACAGGAGTAATGCAAGGATGTATGATAAACCTTTGTCATACCAAAGCCTTGACTATCAATGCTGGTAAGTTTGGTGAGAGATTTGGCAAGATAGCAGATGCTATGGGTATCGATAAGGTTGAGCTTAGTTATGATTGGGATACTTCTTGTAGTATTTCTGATGTAGAAAATGCACTTAGAGACAATCCTGATATAGATGCACTATTTATCCAAGTATCAGAGAGTGCAGGAGGTCTTCGTCACCCTGTGGAGGATATAGCCAAGAGAGTCAAAGAGATAAATCCTGATATTATGGTGGTGGCCGACGGTATTACTGCTGTGGGTGTTGAGCCTATAGATATATCGAATATAGATGCACTCATCGCAGGTAGCCAAAAGGCGTTTATGCTTCCTCCAGGGTTGGCGATGATTGGATTATCCAATAGTGCTGTAGAGAAGATAGGTGATGGCAAAGATTATTATTTCAATCTAGCATCAGAAATCAAAAAGCAGAGACAAAATACGACAGCTTATACTGCTCCTACCACTTTGATTATCGGATTGAATGCTATATTTGACGCTATTGATGAAGAGGGGCTTGATACTCTATACTCCAATACACGCAAACGAGCCAATGCCACACAAAAAGCACTAGAGGCTATAGGGTTTGATATATATCCCAACTCCCCTGCTCTATCTATGAGTACGGTTATTGATGAAGAT
>DAOVZV010000132.1 GCA_030634925.1 Sulfurovum sp. | reverse complement strand
TTGACGAAAGCACTGTTAGAACTCAGAGAGTCACAAGCTCAAACAGATAGACAAATAAAGGCACTATCTCAAAATATAGATGGAGTCAATAAATCTATAGGATTAGATGCAGAAGAGTTTTTCTACTCATCACTCAAAAAAAATCTAACTATTGGTAATATAAAATTTGATTATATATATCAAAATGATACTAGAAGTTTCAAAGGTAAAACGCAAGAGATTGATATTTTATTAGAAAATGGCTCTAGTGTGGGTGTCGTAGAAGTCAAAAATAGAGTGAGCCAAAAGAGTATAGACCAATTGGATAAAATTATGGATAATTTTGATTATTTCCATCCACTTTATAAAGACTATAAAGTGATAGGAGCAATAGCAGGTAAAATATTTCCAAAACATCTACAAGAACAAACACTTAAAAAAGGCTATAGTGTGATTATGCAACAAGGTGACCATATAGAACAGATAAATCCAAGGTAATTTAATAAAGTGTTTTAGGGGTCTAATTATCGGTAATAATGTTATAATATTTTTATAAAATAAAAGTAGGATTATAAAAATGCAAACAGTTACATTTATAGGTAATGGTAATATGGCGATTAGTATAGCACAAGGTCTCAAGGATAGATATAATATAGAGATAGTCGGTAGAAATATGGACAATCTAAACCTATTTGAGAAAAATTTAGGTATCAAGATAGACAAATATCTTATAAATGAGTTTGATATATCAGGCAAGACTATTATATTATGCGTAAAGCCAAATAATATAGAAGATATAAGTAGGCAAGTAGAAGGTAAAGCAAAAGTAATATACTCTGTATTAGCAGGTACTTCTATAGATAAACTAAGAGATGCTATAGACTCTTATGCTATTATCCGAACTATGCCAAACCTAGCATCTAGTATAGGCAAATCTATTAATACTATTCCAGGAGATATTGAATTTAAAGAGGATGCACATATACTATTTAGTGCTATAGGTTCTACTCTATGGGTAGATAGCCAAAAAGAAATAGATATAGCCACAGCCCTAGCAGGTTCGGGCCCTGCATATCTAGCACTAATAGCAGAAGCCCTAGCAGATGGAGCAGTCAAACAAGGTCTCAAAAGAGAGTATGCTATGAGTGTTATGAGAGGACTATTTGATGGATTTGGAACACTTATACAGACTCAACACCCTGCCCTACTCAAAGATGCCGTGATGAGTCCAGCAGGGACAACTGCTTATGGATATAGTGCATTAGAAGATGGAAATGTCAGAGCCTCTTGTATAGATGCCATAGAGAGGGCATATAATCGAGCTAAGGAGTTATAATATCATCCTGAACCATCTCTATACCTCTATATGCTACTTCTATCATCTCATCTATCTGCTCATAGGTTATGATATAAGGTGGCATAAAATATATTACATCTCCTAATGGTCGAAGCAATACTCCTTGACTCAAAGCATATTCATATATTTTGAGTCCTGTTCTTTGTGTAGATTTATAACCCTTTAGCTCGATAGCTGTTATCATACCTTGTTGTCTTATCTCTTTGATATTTGATAGTTTACTAAATTTCTCTAGGCTATCTTTGATATATTTACTCTTCTTCTCATTTTCACCCAAAATATCATTTTGTTCAAATATCTCTAGTGTAGCAAGACCAGCTGAACAAGCTAGAGGGTTACCAGTATAGCTATGTGAATGCAAAAATGCCTTGTGTTCATTATAATCACAATAAAAGGCGTTATATACATCATCTGTTGTCATCACCACAGATAGAGGTAAGTATCCACCAGTAAGTCCTTTGGATAGTGTCATAAAATCTGGTGATATATCAGCATAATCACAAGCAAACATCTTGCCAGTTCGTCCAAAACCAGTCATAATTTCATCTGCTATTAGATGGACTCCATATTTGATTGTCAATTCTCTAGCTCCCACTAGATATTGAGGATGATACATGTGCATTCCACCAGCACCTTGGATAAGTGGCTCTATGATAAATGCCGAAATCTCACTAGACTTTGATATAAGTACCTCTTCTAATGCCTCTAATGCTTCATCAGCAGATGATATACTTTGGTCTTTGGGTACTGGTACTTGCATATTGGCAATAAGCAAAGGCTCATAAGTCTCTTTGTAAAGCTTGACATCTCCTACACTCAACGCACCAATAGTCTCACCATGATATGAGTTACTTAGAGATAGAAAAATAGGCTTGGTTTTACCTCTATTTAGATGATAGTGATAACTCATCTTTAGTGAAGCCTCAACAGCACTAGAACCATTATCTACATAAAATACTTTCGATAGATTTTTGGGTGTAATATCTACTAATTTGTGTGCCAAATCTATAGCAGGAGTATGCGTAAATCCTGCCAAAAGAACATGCTCCAAAGTATCTAGTTGAGCTTTGATTTTATCATTGATTTGAGTATTTGAGTGACCAAATAGATTTACCCACCACGAACTAACTGCATCTATATAGCTATTTCCCTCAAAATCATAAAGATATACACCTTTTCCAGACGATATTGGGACTAAGGGTAGAGTCTCATGGTCCTTCATCTGTGTACACGGATGCCAGATAACTTCCAAGTCTCTTTGCATTATTCTACTATTTTCTCTAGTTATAGACATTTTACACTCCAATTCATTAGCAATAAGCTTATTTTAGATAGAATATTGTACAAATTTTTTGATTGAAGGTAGATGAAGTATGATTAGTTGGATGCAAAAACATAATAAATATCTAGTATGGACTATATGGATAGCTACTATCGCGTTTATTGGTGCGGGTTTTGTCGGTTGGGGTAGTTACGATTTTGGGTCTAAGGCTGGAAATATAGCCAAGGTCGGAGATATAGAGATAAAACAATCTAAGTTAAATAGAGTCTATAGCAATATATATAGCCAATATGACCAAGCATTCAAAGGTAACTTTGATAAAGAAAAAGCCAAAGAGATGGGACTTATTCAACAAGCTTTTTCTCAGATAGAGGTGCAAGCAAAAATCTTAAACCTATCTAAAGATATGGGTATTATAGTCTCTGATAATGAAATTGCCAAGAAACTCCAAGAGATTAAAGGCTTCCAAAAAGATGGGGAATTTAACAAAGAGATTTATAAAGGTTACCTAAAAAGCCAAAGATTAAAAGCCAAAGATTTTGAAGAATCACTTAGAGAAGAGATAACTATTATGAAGACATTTAATCTACTTACTGTAGATGCTATGCCTTTGGAGATAGAAGCATTAAGTGCAGGAATGAATGTTAGTGACAAAATAGCATACAAAATATTGACAAGTAAAGATGTTAATATCTCTATGGATGAGACAAAAATAAAAGCATATTGGGAAACAAACAAAGATTTGTTTATGACCAATAAAATGTACAAACTATCTATATTATGGACAAACACAAAAGATAAAGTAGTTACAGAAGATGAGGTTAAAGAGTATTATAATGCCAAAAACTTTGACTACACAGATGCTGTAGGAAAACAACTATCTTATGAAGAAGCAAAAGAGAAAGCTTCTATAGATTTAAAAATCAAAAATAGCAAAAAGATAGCTCAAAAAGAGTATATAGCATTTAAAAAAGGTAAAATTCAAAAGAGTGAAGAGATAAATATAGCTATAGATGACAATATATTGACACCAAATATATGGAAAGATATTAAAAGTAAATCTACAGGTGATATAATCAAACCAAAGATAGTAGGTGATAGATATGCTACTATCAAAATAGAAGCTATTATAGAACCCAAAGTCAAAACATATATAGAAGCAAAAGATGAAACATCAGCACAATATCTAAATCAAGCCCAAAAAGAGGCACTTATGGCATTAGCTCAATCACAAGTAAAAGAGTTTGACCAAAGTGATGCTATCATATCTGATTTTCTAAAATTAGATGGAAAGAGTAATCTAAAAGCTCTAAATAGTGAAGAAAGCCTAAAATTTGTGCAGAAACTATTTACTTCATACAAAGAAAAGGGTATGATTAGCATATCAGATAAAATTGTAGTTTACTCTATCCTTGAACAAAAAGTATCTGCAATGGATAAAAATGAGACAAAAACTATAGAAGAGACTGTAAATAAACTAAAAAATAATACATTTGAGACAAATTTAATAAAATTATTAGATAAAAAATATCCTACAGAGGTCTATCAAGGAGGGCTAAAAAATTGAATGAAACAATTTTAGCTATTGATATAGGTTCAACCAAAATATGTGCTATTTTGGCTGAAATCAATAATTCAATCGTCACAATACAAGGTCATGGGATTAGTAAATCCCAAGGCGTAAAAAAAGGTGCTATCAATAACATAGAACAAGCATCCAAGGCTATCAAAAAAGCTATCAATGATGCCAAGAGAATAGCAGGAAGCAATATCACATCTGCTACGGTATCTATATCTAATTCCTATGCAAAAAGTATCAATTCTACAGGGATAGTCAATATTCCACACAATGAAATCACTATAAAAGAGATTAATCGTGTAATGCAGACAGCTCTATATAATGCAAATGTACCAAATGAGTATGATGTAATACATGTATTACCATACAATTTTAGAGTAGATGACCAAGACCATATAGAAGACCCTTTTGGTATGAATGCTAGTCGTATGGAAGCTGATGTAAATATCATAATGACTCAAAAATCAAACCTATCAAATCTCAAAAAAGCTATTAGGTTGGCTGGTGTAGAGATAGATGGTATTGTCCTTAGTGGTTATGC
>DAOVZV010000149.1 GCA_030634925.1 Sulfurovum sp. | reverse complement strand
TAGTAGAGATAGATGGTTTAGAAATAGGTGGATTTCAAAGTGTAAGTGCTATAGAACAAAAAGCAAATTTTGTAGAGTGGCATGAAGGTTCAGGATGGAATATGACAGTAAAAAAGATACCTAGTGATAGTAATTGTGAAAATATTACATTGAAAAGACTTGTAATGTATGATAATTTTTTGAGTGATTGGTATGGAGAATCTACAAATAATAATTTTTTGACAGCACAATCAAAAAATAGAAAAAGAGATTTGACTATACGAATAGAAAATAATGAAAAAAAATTAAAAATAGAAGTTACAGGAGCTTTTCCTGTTAGGTATAAAATAGATGAACTTCTAAAACCCGTTAGAAATATTACTAATACAAGTTTTAGAGATACACGACTCAAAAAGAATCAAGATATAGAAGCACTTTATGAAGAGATTGAATTAGCATGTGATGGTATATCATTTATATATGAATGATAATAGATGATTTTTTCATAAAAAACAAAATATGACAAACTATGACAATTTTTGTCATTATAATACAGACTAGAAACAAATTAAAACAAAGGAGACAGAGATGGCTGTTGAGTATTATACACCTGGTGTTTATGTAGAAGAGATACCTAGTGGTGCAAAACCGATGACTGCTGCACCGACACATATAGTTGGATTTTTAGGAGAGAGTAGAAGAGGTACTTTGAATAGACCTATTATGGTAACCTCTTGGACACAATATTTCGATACTTTTATAGGATATAAGCTAGAAGATAAAATTACCCCTAGAGGTACAGTAGAGAAAGATATAGATGGAAATGTTATCAAAGAGGAAGTTCCTTTTGATAAAGTTAGTGACTTGGATTGGGGTGTTTATGCATTCTTCGCCAATGGTGGAGCTAAATGTTATGTAGTAAGTGTAAATTTATTATCAGATAATAGTAGCAAATTGAAACCTCTTCAAGATGAATTGGCAAAACAAAAATCTATGTTAGAAAAAACAAAAGATAAAGATGGTGTCAATAAAAAAATAGCTGATATAGAGAAGCAGATACAAGCTACAACTAATGAGAAGTCTAGTATCACAAAAGAGCTAATCGGAAATGATGGTGGACCATCAAAAAGAACAGGTCTTAAGTGCTTTAAAGATGTATCAGAGGTAGCGATTTTGGTAGCCCCTGGTATAGTTACTCCTGCTGTACAACAAGAGATGTTGGCGTATGCAGAAGCAGCAAATATCTTTACTATACTTGATGCTCCCAAGACTCTTGAAGGACTAAAAGAGCATAATCTTAGTGATGACCTCAATGGACTAGCAGGACTTAGTGCCAAATGTGCATCAAAGCAATCATCTGTATATTTCCCTTGGATAAATACTTATGATTCTGCAACAGATGCCAATAAATTGGTAGCACCTAGTGGATTTGTAGCAGGTATTTATGCTAGAGTAGATAATGAAAGAGGCGTATTCAAAGCTCCTGCAAATGAGACTGTAAGATTGGCAACTAGCTTAGCATATACTCTAAGTGATACAGAACAAGAGTCTCTCAATATGAATGGTGTCAATGTTATTAGAGATTTCTCGGATAAAGGTATCGTTGTTTGGGGTGCTAGAACTACTGTGGCTATGATAGATCCAGAGTGGAGATATATCAATGTGAGAAGACTCTTCAATATGATTGAGAAATCTATAGAGATGGGTTCACAGTGGGCAGTATTTGAGCCAAATGATGCTAAACTTTGGAATGCATTGAAGCGAAATACTGTATCTTTCTTGAGTCGTCTGTACAAAGCAGGAGCATTGGCTGGAGCTACACAAGATGAAGCATTTTTTGTTAAATGTGATGCTGGTACAAACAGTCAAGATAATATAGATGCAGGTATCGTAACTGTAGAGATAGGTATCGCACCTGTAAAACCTGCTGAATTTATTGTGTTCAAGATTTCTCAGAAATCACCACAAGACTCAGAGTAAAAATTTAATATAGGAGAATCAAATGGCTGATGGAGAAAGAAGAGACCCGTATGTAGGGTTCAACTTCAGAATGGAAATAGATGGTGTAGAGGTAGCAGGGTTCAAAGAGATTACTGGACTTACAATGAGAACAGCTATTGTAGAGTATTATGATGGTGATGATGTCAATGCTACAGTCAAAAAAATACCAGGAATTACACACTATAAAAATATAGTCTGTAAGAGAGGTATCTCTGAGGGTATAGACCTCTATGAGTGGTGTAAATCTATCAATGACCAATCAAGAGAGGTAGAGAGAAAGACTATATCTATCAATCTTTTGGATGATTCTGGAGAGCCTCGTAAGACTTATACTCTATATGAGGCATGGCCTTGTACATATAGTACTTCTGATTTGGATGGTTCAAAAAGTGAACTAGCTATGGAAGAAGTAGAGTTTGTTATAGAGTATTTTGAGATAGAAGACTAAGATAATTAGGGATATTTATGTTTAAAACAGAGTTTGAATTTGTATTACCAAAAGGGTATGTAGATAGAGACGGCAACCTGCACAAGAAGGGAGTTATGAGACTCTCTACTGCCAAAGATGAGATAGCTCCACTCCAAGACTATCGAGTCAAAAACAATGAAGCATATATGACTATCATTTTGTTGGCAAGAGTATTGACCCAGCTAGGTGATGTCAAGCATATAGATACGACAGTGATAGAAAAACTCTATTCTGTGGATTTGGACTATCTACAACGCTTTTATCAAAAGATAAACTCTGAAGAGAGCAATAGTATCAAGATGAAATGTCCTAGTTGTGAGAGTGAGTTTGAAGTTGGACTAGGAGAGGTTTTGCACCAAGGAGGATAACTCTCTATCCTCTGCAAAACTTGAAGTCAGAAGTAGCATATATCGCGTACCATTTTCATTGGTCAAAAGATGAGATATTTGATATGACGCACAACGAGAGAAGAGATTGGGCTATTGATATATCAGATATAAATGAGAAGATAAATAAAGGTAATTAGAGATGGATTATACTATTCCAAATGTTAGTGTTGAACACTTTACAAAGATAGAGCCTTATGATGGTGATTTTGCTACACTATTTGTAAGTTTCTCTAGGACTTTGTCCATCTCTAAACCAATATTAATAGAGAAGTTTGTTGAGTTCTTGTCTATTGTTGAGTTTGAAAGTGAGTTTTTTCTAAAAGAGTCTATAGATGCTTTTTTTCGTAATGGTGGAGAGAGACTTTATCTATTGAACTATCAAGTAAAAGATAATCAAAAATTTGATATTTTAAAATTCAAAGAGACCTTGACTAGAGAAGCAGATAGATTTCATGATGCAGAAGTAGTCTCTGCTATCAATTTGTATGATAGCAGTGTCTATAATGAGATATTTAATATAAATGAGATATTAAATATCCAAAGAGTGATAAATGACTATTGTAAACTATCGGACAAAATCTCAATAAGTGATATAAATGAAGATTTCAAAGATGAATATCTTGATTTATTAGGACCTACTGTGATATATTATCCATGGATAGTCAATAGTCGTAATGTCACTTTACCATCATCTATATATGCATCAGCATTATTGTCCAAACTAGCAGAAGATGCAAAATATTTCCACTCTATAGCTAATCAAGAGATAATAAATACAGAAGATGTAGAGCATAGACTAGAACAAAATAGTCTATTAGAACTAGTCAAAAATAGGATAAACCCTGTGATATATATGCCTCATCGTGGTGTACGGATTTGGGGTGTAAAGACTTTTGATGATAGATTGGATACTATAAATGAGCTTAGAGTACTCAAATATATCAAGAGAAAACTCAAAAAAATATCTAGGATGTATATCTTTGAACCAAATAGTATGTTCTTGGAAGCACAAGTAATACTAATGGTAAATGTATTTTTAGAAGAGCTTGTAGAGATAGGTGCATTGACATCTATCAAAGTGGAAAGTAACAAAGAGTTTGGAAATGCAGAAGAGATGATAGTAATAGATATAGAAGTAGCATTTTCTATACCAATTGAGTATATTCATATCCGTCTAAATAAAGTAGATAGAGAGAATATTGAAGTAGAAGAGAATTAAAGGATTATAGATGAGTTTTACAGATGTTACAGATTTTCTATCAGATGTTGCAGATATAGGAGGAGCATTAGACCCTGTATTAGATTATCAATTTAGAGTTTTTTTTGTTCCTACAGCAGTGTTGAAGCTTACGAATTTAAAGTGTATACAGGGTAATAGTGCTAGTGATTTTGTTGAAGCAGGTTTTAATCAATTTTATGTATTCGGTGCAAATATGCTATCTTTTAATAAAATTAGTACCATTTCAAATGAGACAGAAGTATTTGAGTATCAAGAGGGAGGGAATAATGGATTTAAGCATAAACTTC
>DAOVZV010000140.1 GCA_030634925.1 Sulfurovum sp. | reverse complement strand
TTTTCTACAGAACGAGTAACTATCTTTGAGTCGATATACTCACCATCTTCTACACCAAGACGGTTCATAATATTTCTGATTTTGTCTCCACCAAATATTCGCAGAAGATTGTCATCAAGGCTAAGGAAAAATTGTGTCTCACCAGCATCTCCTTGTCTCCCTGAACGACCTCTTAGTTGATTGTCTATTCTTCTACTTTCGTGTCTTTCTGTCCCTAATATCATCAATCCACCAAGACTTCTAACTTCATCATTTATCTTTATATCTACACCACGACCTGCCATATTGGTAGCCACTGTGACTGATGATTTGACACCTGCATTGATGATAATCTCTGCTTCGTGTTCGTGGTTTTTGGCATTTAGGATATTATGAGTGATTTTTTCTTTGACTAATCTAGCATGTATCATCTCTGATTTTTCTATAGATGCTGTACCTATTAGTATAGGTTGTCCTTTTTTATTTACCTCTTTTATTCGACGGACAACAGCGTCCATTTTTTCTCTTTCTGTGTTATAAATTAGGTCATTTTTATCATCTCTAGCTATTGGTACATTGGTAGGGATAGATATAACTTCAAGTGTATATATCTGAGAGAACTCACTAGCTTCTGTCTGTGCTGTTCCTGTCATACCTGCTAGTTTGTTATATAGTCTAAAGTAGTTTTGATATGTGATTTCTGCTAGTGTTTGTGACTCTTCTTGTATCTCTACACCCTCTTTGGCTTCTAGTGCTTGGTGTAGTCCCTCTGAGTATCTTCTACCCTCACTAAGTCTCCCTGTAAACTCATCAACTATGATAATCTCATTGTTTTGTATCACATAATCTACATCATTTACAAATATATAATGGGCTTTTAGTGCTTGGTCGAGGTGATGAGACAAAGAGGCATTTTCCAAATTATATAGGTTTTCTACTTCAAATAAATCTTGTGCTTTTTGTAGTCCATCTTCTGTCATCACTATGGTTCTATTTTTCTCATCTACAATGAAATCACCAGTAGTCTGCTCAGGTTCACCTGCTTTTGTCGGTAATTTTTCACCTCTAATCATCTGCTTGGCTATATCATCTGCTCTGCTATAGTGATTGTGGTCTCTTTGTGTTGGACCACTGATGATAAGTGGTGTCCTAGCTTCATCAATAAGTATTGAATCTACTTCATCTACTATAGCGTAGTTGTGTACTCTTTGGACTTTCTCTTCTGCACGGACTTTCATATTGTCACGAAGATAATCAAAGCCATATTCATTGTTTGTACCATAAGTAATATCTGCACTATATTGAGCTTTTCTAGTCATCTCATCGTGGATGTTTGCTGTGATACAACCTACACTATAACCTAAAAACTCATATAGAGGACTCATCTCTTGTGAATCTCTAGTGGCTAGATAATCATTGACTGTAACAATATGAAGACCTTTGCCATTCATCGCATTGAGTACAACAGCAAGAGTAGCCACAAGAGTTTTACCCTCTCCTGTCTTCATCTCTGCTATATCTCCATCGTGAAGTACCATACCACCAACCATCTGTACATCATAATGTCTCAAACCCAAAGTACGAGTAGATGCCTCTCGCGTGATAGCAAATGAGTCATAAAGTACATCATCAATACTCTTTATCTCTTTTTGTACTTCATCTCTCAATGTATCAAAAGCCAACTTTAACGCTTCATCATCCATCGCCTTGTATTTTTCCTCTAGGGCATTGATATTTTTGACTCTTTTGAGATAGTTTTTGACTATTTTATCGTTTTTAGTACCAAAGAATTTGAGTAGTTTGTTTATCATAGTTGTTTGCCTCTTGTGCTTTTAAATTGGACTGATTTTACCCAAATAGTGATTAATATTCAGTTATATTAGGGTATATTCTCAATTATTCAAAGGAAAACAATGAAACTTATATCTTTACTACTATTGACCACATCACTGCTATTTTCTACTATCAAACTACCAAATAGCTTCCATGCAAACTTCACCCAAACAATCACAAACCCAAAAGGTAAAGTCATCAAATACAGAGGAAAAGTAAAATTCTCTGACAAAAAAGTATTTAAATGGAGCTATACCAAACCAACCAAAAAAGAGGTATGTACAAATGGAGTAGATGTCATAGTAGTAGACCACGATTTGGAACAAGTATCTAGCTACTATATACAAAAAGGAATAAACATATCCAAGATACTCAAAAATGCAAAACTACATACCAAAAATATATATGTAGCTCAATATGAGAAGAAAAAATATACAATCCAGATAATCAAAAAGAAGCTTCAAAGCATAGCATATTTCGATAATTTGGACAATAAAGTGCAGATAGTCTTCCAAAAGATGAGATACACCAAAGGCAAACTATCCAACAAGAGTATGAAGTGTAACTATCCCAAAAGCTATGATATGATAAGGGGATAGTATAATTTATATCCACTTAAGTTTAATATGATAAACTTTCCTTGTTAATAAAAATTATCCTTAAGGAATTTATATATGTTAGTAACTAAAAAAGCTCCAGATTTTACAGCAACGGCAGTACTTGCAAATGGTCAAATAGTAGAAGGTTTTAACCTTATGGAAAACCTTGGTGAAAAAGGTGCAGTAGTTTTCTTTTATCCACTAGACTTTACTTTTGTATGTCCATCAGAGATTATCGCATTTTCTCATAGAGCAAAAGAGTTTAGAGAAAGAGGCGTAAATATCATCGGTGTATCTGTAGATAGTCAATTCTCACACTTCGCATGGAGAGAGACTCCTGTAGCAGAGGGTGGTATCGGAAGAGTAGATTTCCCACTAGTTGCAGACCTTAACAAGCAAATCGCTAGAGATTATGATGTTCTTCTTGATGAGAGTGTAGCACTTAGAGGTTCTTTCTTGATAGATGCTGATGGTACAGTTAGACACGCAGTTATCAATGACCTTCCACTAGGTAGAAACATTGATGAGATGATTAGAATGGTAGATACAATGCTATTTACAAACGAGCATGGTGAAGTATGTCCTGCTGGTTGGGTAAAAGGTGATGAGGGTATGAAAGCTGACACTGATGGTGTAGCAGAATATCTAGGTAAACACGCAGACGAGCTATAAGTTTGCCCACGGAGGTAGCTTTTACCTCCAAAGGATAATCATGAGTGACCACACTATACTACTAAAACAGAGTAATCTAAAAGCTACATTCCAACGCATAAATATATTAGAAAATGTAGAGATACACGGACATATATCTATAGATGAGATATATAAACAAATCATCAAAACTCACCCATCACTATCTCTAGCTACGGTATATAAAAATATTATCCTAATGGTAGAAAAGGGTCTATTGATAGAAGTTCCTATAGCAGGAGAGAAGTCCAAGTATGAGCTAAAAAAAGAGAACCATATACATCTAATATGCACCAAATGTACCAAAGTAGAAGATAAACCACACACAAAAGAGATAGATGAATTATTTAAAGATATGAGCCAAGTAGAGAGCTTTGAGCTTAGTAAACAGCAGATAAATTTGTATGGTGTTTGTGCTAAGTGTCGTTAGATTTTTACTTCTTCATTCAAAACAG
Source organism: Sulfurovum sp. (assembly GCA_030634925.1). Classification (GTDB taxonomy): domain Bacteria; phylum Campylobacterota; class Campylobacteria; order Campylobacterales; family Sulfurovaceae; genus Sulfurovum. Next base: position 1,041 of record DAOVZV010000140.1, on the reverse strand, counting down.
TTTCAATTGGTAACAATAATTATATATCCTTTTAAATTGATTTATACCATTAGATTGAAGTGAGTTTTTATTATAAAATAAAGTATCTAAAATATTAAGGAAAATCATATGAAAATATTTAAAATGATATTAGTTTTGATTGGTGCTACGGCTGTATTATCTGCAAATGTACATGTAAGTAGTTATTATCATCCCAAGAGTGAACCTAGAGGATTATATATAGTAGAGTTTAGCTATGCACAAAACTACTTTACTTATAGAATGTATTGTCCTACAGGTGATGTGCGTGATATAACTGCTGGTCATTGGGGAAAAGCAAGAAAAGCATACAAAGAAGACAAGAGATACTTTAGAGGTGCTAGGGTAGTTAGAAGAGCATTTGATGAGGTTTGTGATTAGATTTTAAGCTTATTGTATATATAATCCGTAAAAGGATTATAATCAATGAATAACTACGATAAACTATATCTATACAGTCAAAAATTATCTATATTAATAGTAGAAGATTACAAGCCTCTTCGTGATGATTTGGTAGAGACATTTGAGAACTTTTTTGATATAGTAATATCTGCTGATGATGGAGTTGAAGGACTTTTGGCTTATACATATTATCATCAAAAATATGATAAGCATTTTGATATAGTTATATCTGATATACAGATGCCTCATAAAAATGGTGTAGATATGAGTTGTGATATATGAGACATAAATCCTACTCAAAATATCATAATCCTATCTGCTCATCCTGACAAAGATTACCTATTATCATTTATCAATCTAGGTATCTCCAAATTTATATCAAAACCTATAGATAAAAATATACTTTTTGAAGAGTTATATAAACTCTCTATGCAAATAAGTATGCAGACTAAAGAAGAACAAAATAGTCATACTATAAGGCTGGATAAGTATTTTTCGTGGGACTTTAATAAACAGTTACTCATAAAGGATAATCAATCTATAGACCTCACAAAGCATGAGATGGTTATATTGGAGTTTCTTATAAACAAGAGAGGTAGTGTCTGTTCAAATGATGATATT
>DAOVZV010000099.1 GCA_030634925.1 Sulfurovum sp. | reverse complement strand
CTACCATCTACTGTAGTAAGTACAAATGATACAGCCAAACTCAAAAGAATAGAGAGTGATTTATCTTCTCATATCATAGGACAAGATGAAGCTATCAAGGCATTGTCCTCTGCTATCAAATGCTCTTATGCAGGACTCAATGGAGATGATAAACCAATTGGAAGTTTCCTATTTGTAGGTGCTACTGGTGTTGGTAAAACAGCATTAGCTACACAATTAGCACAGACTATGCAAGTCAATTTCGAGAGACTAGATATGAGTGAATATATGGAAGCACATACCATCAGCCGTCTAGTAGGAGCTCCCCCTGGATATGTAGGATACGAACAAGGAGGATTGCTAACAGAGATAATCAAAAAGCATCCTCATACAGTATTGTTGTTGGATGAGATAGAAAAAGCACATCCTGATATTATGAATATACTACTTCAAGTGATGGATGGAGCGAAACTCACAGACAACAATGGAGTAGTAAGTGATTTCAAAAATGTAATACTAATTATGACATCAAACATAGGAACAAAAGAAGCAAATGTAATGGGCTTCAACAAAGATACATCCATCAAAACCCAAAAGGCGATAGAGTCATTCTTCTCTCCAGAGTTTAGAAATCGTCTAAGTGGTATCATATCATTTAACTCCCTATCTTTGGAGACGCTCATCACAATAGTAGATACAGAAATAGCCAAACTCAACCTACTACTAAAACCAAAAGATATCAAAGTATCTCTAAATAAAAAAGCCAAAGAGTATATAGCCCAAGAGGGTAATGACCCAAAATACGGAGCAAGACATATAGCTAGAGTAATAGATAGCAAAATCAAAGAGTCTCTCACAGATGAGATACTATTTGGCAAACTCACCAAAGGTGGAGTAGCCAAAGTAGGAATGAGAGCAGGAGAGTTGGTTTTTGATTTTGGATAATATCTGATATACTATCACAAAAATTAAAGGATTATATATGTTAGCAGTAGGAGATAGTGTACCAGATTTTTGTGTTGCCAATCAAGATGAAGAGGAGGTATGTTTTAGAGATATTAGAGGCAGATGGATAGTTTTGTATTTTTATCCTAAAGACAATACTCCAGGATGTACTACAGAAGCTTGTGATTTTACTCAGTCTTTACCTAATTTTACGACTCTTAGTACAATTGTATTAGGAGTAAGTCCAGATAGTCCCCTCAAACATAGGAAATTTATAGAAAAGAAAGATTTGAAAATTACTCTGTTATCTGATGAAGATAAATCTTTGTGCAAAGCATTTGGAGTATGGAGACCCAAGAAATTTATGGGTAAAGAGTACCTAGGAGTAGTAAGAAGCACATTTCTAATATCACCTGATGGAAAAGTAGCTTATGCGTGGGATAAAGTAAGAGTCAAAGGTCATGTGCTTGATGTGAAAGAGAAATTGGAGGAGTTATCCAAATAGTAGATTTAAATAAAATTAGACTATAATATATATTATCGCAAGGAGATAAAATATGTATTATAAAATAAAAAATATGTTTGTTAGTATAGCTTTGATAGTTATACTTGTTGGGTGTGGGGCTACTAGTAGTGATACAGGAGATACAAATACAAATACGAATACTATTACTGCTACAAGTGGTGATACTATAATTAGTCAATTAAACCCTTACAAGAGTGGATATTTCACAAATTTTGTAACACAAAATGGTAATAATTTTTTTGAGCATACGGACAATAGTTTGCATATAGCATTTGTAGATGATTATGAACTATATTATGCCAAATCTACAGATAGTGGAAAGAGTTGGAAAAAAGAGAAAGTCAATACAGGTTATGATGGAGATATTAGAAGAGCTTCTTTAGTTGTAGATAACAATGGTAAAGTATTTATAGGATTTAATGTACATACTAAGTATAACTATGCAAATCCTACGGCTGTAAGTTATGGATATGAGTTTAACTATGAACTATATTGTGCTAATAATATAAATACTATATGGAATATAGAGAAGATAGATACATTCAATAAATCTACTAATAGCCATCCAAATGATGGTGCAGAGGTAGCAGATATGATTATTGATAGTAATAATAATCTTCATCTTTTTACCAACTATGCAGGTTGGTGGAATTATGGTGGTGTAGCGCATGAATATACAAGAACAGCCTCTTTGGGTAGTTGGAGTTCATCAAATATTATAGCTAAGTATGATGATACTATAGTAGATAAGGCTTTTTATAGTTATTTCAAGGCACACATCAAAGCTAATGGTGATACTATTGTTTTGATGCAGAGATATAAAAGTGATGGAGGAGTTAATGATAAACTACTCTATGCATATAAAATATCAGGTATTTGGCAAGAACCTATTGAGATAAATAGTCCAAATAGAGCCAATGCTAGAAATGGTCACTTTGATATGACTATAGATGGTGATGAAAAGATTCAAATGGTCTATCTACAAGACAATAGTAGTGGTGTACCAGAGGTATTATTATACTCTAGTATTACGAGTTCTATTATATATACAGGAGTAGTAGGAGAGATAATAAATGATATTAAACTAGTTAGTAATAGTATAGGAAATCTCACTCTATTAATCACTAGAAAAGATAAGTCAGCTATTGTCTTTACTAAAACAGATACAGGCAACTGGAGTCAGCAAATATCACTAAATACCAAAGATACAAATGGAGTTATGTATAATGCAGTAGTAGCTAGAACCAATCATTTACAAAATCATTTTGCTAGTCTCAAAATCGCATATAAGAAATATGTAGAGGGTGTAACTATAGGAAGTGAAGTAAATTATGATAGCTCAACATTATATTTTTATGATTATGAAGTAACACCTATCTCAACTCCTACACCGACAACTTCAACAACATGTTCAATGAGTGGTACTTGGAATGTAGATGGTGGTACTCAGGTAACAACATATCCTATAAATGGAGCAGAAATATCAATCCCTGTCCCTGATAATACTTTGATATTGACAGATAATAGCTCAACTGTAAGTGCTAATCAACATATTGTAACATTTGACCCAAATAAAGCACCATATATATATACTCTAACAGATGATAGTATGGAAAGAAGTGAAACAAATACACAAACAGGATGTAATCAAGAGATAAAAGAGGTATGGACAATAACTAACTGTACTACAGCTACTATATCAATAGATATATTAAATAGATGTACAGATAGTCAAGGAGACTCCAATGGTGTCTTTAATACTACAGCTGTGAAACAATAGAGTCTGAAGACTCTATTGAGGCTTCTCAATCTTATCTATTGCCATTACTGATGCCATGATTAGTGGATATGATGTTGGGGCTGAGGTTAGCATGGGTTGGGTGGCTATTTGCATTGACATTACTCTATATACATCGAAGTGTGACTCTATGATTAGACCTATTAGGTTTATCATCTCTCCTGTCTCTTCTCCTCCTACTACTTGACCTCCGATAATCTGTCCTCCGTGTCTCATTACTACTAATTTGACTAGCTGTTTTTGTGCGTTTGGTATGGTTGCTGGATGACGATTTAGTCCTTGGAAGTATCCTACTACTACATCTATATTTGCTTTTTGGGCTTGTTCTTGTGTTAGTCCTGCTGAGGAGAATGCTCTTTTGCCTATCATTGTGGAGAATATGGCTATTGTTCCACTGAAGCCTTTGAGATATTTGATACCATATAGTGAGCTTCCTGCTACTCGTCCTTCTGCTGATGATGTAGATGCCAACATTACTTTGGATGACTCTTTGGTGATGAAGTCTCTTCTTGCACTACAATCACCTACGGCAAATATATCGTGGTTTTGGGTTCTCATATACTCATCTACCCATATTCCTCTGTAGTGGGCTAATGCTATTCCTGCTTTTTGTGCCAATGAGGTATTTGGTTTGTATCCTGTGGCTAATATCACTACATCAGCATCTATTATATTGCCACTTTTTAGTTTGACGGCATTGACTATATTGTCATTATTTTGGTCTATTATCTCTACAACTCTATCATCTCCTATATATTTGACTCCATATTTTAGCATCAGCTCTTCTGCTTGTAATCCTATATCTGAGTCAAAGGCATTTTTGAGGATGTGTTTACTTCCTCCTATTACTGTGACATTTTTGTTTTTGGTGGCAAACTCTACTGCTATCTCTATACCTATAAATCCACTACCTACTACTACTATATTCTCTTTTGAGTCTGAATAATCTTTGAGTTTGTCTATGAGGGTTTTGTTTTTGGGTACGGTAAATACACCATCTAATTCCAATGAGTGTTGGAGTGAGCTATGTACAAAAGGCTCTGAACCTGTAGCAAATATGAGTTTGTCAAACGATATTTGACAATCTTTCATATATGCGAGTTTCTCTTTTGTATCTATATCTTCTACCTCTCCTATGAGTGTTGATATGCCCATATCTGATGCCATACCACAAGAGGCTACATCTTTTTCACTACACCCTAGAGTCTCACCAAATATATATGGAATAGCACAAGGGACTAATTGAATTTCAAATTCTCTTACTACCAATATCTCTTTGTTTGGGTAGTTGGTCTTTGCTGTGACGGCACTTACTCCACCTGCTGGTCCACCACCTATTACTAATACATCACATTTGATTTTTTTCATGATACTCTCCATCTTAAGATTATATATTTATTATATAACAAAAGAGTTATAAATCAATAACAATTAAAAGTATTAGGAGTAATTATAGAGTAGAATTTGATTATTTGGTAGAGGAGTTACATCCTCCTTCCACCTCTAAATCTTTGGCTATAAAATGGTTTGTTTAAACTTGTGATAACTACCTTTTTCTTGGCAGAACTAGCATGGATAAATTTGTTGTTACCGATATATATACCTACATGATTTACATACCCTTTCAATCTACGAGATGTATCGAAGAATATCAAGTCACCCTTTTTGAGATTGTTTCTGCTTACTCTTTTTCCTACTTTTGATTGGGCTATAGCTCTTCTTGGTAATTTGATACCATTTTTCTTATATACATAAGTAGTAAGTCCTGAACAATCAAATGTATTTTTGCCACCTGTTGCACCCCATACATATCTTCGTCCCAATTTCTTTTTGGCTAGGGATATTATACTATTTGACTTTTTTGTGCTAGATTTGTTTAGATGACTAAAGAATATATCACCTAGAGTATATTTTTTGCGTTTTTTCTTGTTTCTGTTAGATGATTTAGTTCTACTAGCTTTGGCTTTTGCTATTCTAATTTTGTTTCTTGCTTTGGCTCTTGCTTTTTCCTTGGCTCTTTTCAATTTTAGCTTTTTGGCTTTTGCCAATCTAAGTCTTGGAGCATTGGCTTTGGTTCTTGGTATTTTTATTACTCTACCTAGTCTTAGTTTAGTGCTATTTTTGAGACCATTTAGAGATTTTAATTTATCCAAAGATATATAATGTTTTCTTGCAATAGATGATAGTGTATCTCCTCTTTTGATAGTATATTTGGCTATTTTTACTTTTTTGGGAGTAGTTTTTTTCTTTACAATTACATCTTTCTTTTTAGTTCGATTTGGATTATATGTATTTTGAGGTACTTTGAGTAGTCTTCCTATCTTTAGCTGTTCACCTTTTTTTATATCATTGACTTCTCTTACTT
>DAOVZV010000212.1 GCA_030634925.1 Sulfurovum sp. | reverse complement strand
TTACAAAAAGAGATACAAAAGTTTTTTGTATTACTCATCCACTATTGGATTTAGATCTATTGAAATCAGATGAAATTCCCTTTTAGATGAATGATATGAGAAAAATATCAGATATTACAGAACTAGCATTTAATATAACTCAAATGTCTGGAGCATTATCTCTATTAATGGTAGAAGATACATATCAAAATGAGATGATAGAGCAGATACAATTATTTGATAATAATATAAAATATGAAGTTATTGAATATGGACAGAAGCCAAAATTTGAGATACTTTTACGCCAAATAGACGGCTCACTATTGATTGATTTGAGTTCTATAGATAAACCCAAATCTTTTTTGGATGTTTTGGTACAGTTGAGAGATAAACTCAATGATGAAAATAGATTGATTTTACTCTCAAATAGTGCTATCTATGATATGATTGAAAGTGATTTTGAACAGCTCAAAGGTTATGGAATGGAGGTCTTTACATTGATACCAAAAGGGGATGAAAGGATAAAAATAATCCAATCATTTGAGGATAACTATCAGATGAGTAGTGATGAGTTTATTATACAATGGAGAGATGGAAAATTGGAAGATACAGAGGAGTATAACCGATGGTATGTACTACTTTAGAAGAGAATTATCAAAGCTACAAAGAGAGTATATCAAATCGTAGTGTAAAGACAAAAAAGAACTTTAGCTCTCTAGTGGGTGAGATAAAGCAAATGTATCAAAAGCTTTTTAATTATTCAGCATTTACTATCAATGATGATAAGAGTAAATTTATGATTTTTACCAAAAAGGATGAATTATTAAAGATTGATGATTGGGAGATTACTTTTAGTGTTGATTTCAAACAAAAAGATAATATAGCCAATGAGTTTGAACTTCATAAATACTCTTATGTAATGAAAAATAATGAGCAGTATTTTAGATTTGAGGGTACAGATGAGGGTGAAGAGGCTTGTCATCCATACTATCATCTACATATTGTAGAAGATGGTCATCCTCGTATAGCTACACATATTTTTACTCCTTATGATTTCTTGGTTTTTATTGCTGATATGAGCCAACACTGCGATAGGATAAAGTAATATTTTTACTAATCAGTACTTTTATGCTAAAATATAAAATAAATCAAAAAGGATAGAAGTGAACCTAACTCACCTAGATGAACAAAATAAACCAAAAATGGTAGATGTATCAGATAAATCAAATACAACAAGAGTAGCCTCGGCTAGTGGAATGATAGAGGTTGGACAAGAGGCTTTTGATGCTGTGGTCAATAATAGTGCCAAAAAAGGTCCTGTACTTCAGACTGCTGTTATATCTGCTATACAAGCTACCAAACAGACCTCAACATTGATACCTATGTGTCATCCATTGATGCTAACATCGGTCAAGACTGATATAGAAGAGTTACCTGATATTCCTGCGTTTAAACTCACTGTAACTGCCAAGCTAAATGGTCAAACAGGTGTAGAGATGGAGGCTTTGACTGGTGTGAGTGTGGGACTACTCACGATATACGATATGCTAAAAGCCATAGACAAAGGTATGGTGATTAGAAATGTACAGCTAGAGACCAAATCAGGTGGTAACTCTGGTGATTTTTGTAGAGAGGATTAGATATGGAAAAAACTATCCAAGATAGACCAGATATTACATACCCTACTCAATGGGGATTTAAGATTATCGGTAGAGACAAAGATGCTTTGGCTAGATGTATCAAGGAGATAATGGGAGACAAACCCCACAAATGCTCAATAGGTAATAAATCTAAAAATGGTAAATTTACTAGCTATAATGCTAGATGTACTGTGGATAATGAAGAAGATAGAAATAAAATATTCAAATATTTTCAAGACCACTCAGATATAGAGATGGTGATTTAGGAGTTTACACTCCTGGGGCTTTCCACATAGATTGGGTTAGTCCTCTATCTACTAGAGATAGCTGATTTTGGTATATCGTTATCCATCTTTGCTTTATCTCTTTGTATTTTTCGTGATTTTGCTTATTTGGAGTGTATGTTTTGTCCCATGATACTATCTCTTTGGATGCTTTGGCTAGACTCTCATATACTCCTGCACCTACTCCTGCTGATATTGATGCACCCAATGCTGTAGCTTCTGTGATTTTGGGTACTTTGATAGTCCGACCTGTGACATCTGATAGTATCTGACACCACAGTTCACCTCTACTAGCTCCTCCTGCAAATACTATCTCTTTGGTCTTGATACCACAAAATGCTTCTATCTTTTCTATGTTGATAGCTGATACTATACAAGCGTTTTCTTGTAGGCTTCTAAACATTGATGCACGATTGCATATATTAGGGTCTATAGATAGATTGAGGAAGCTAGGACTTGCATGATACCATTTGCCATAGTTCATACTATCTGAAAATATAGGTACTATTCCGTGTGAGCCTACTGGTATCTCTCTGGCTTTGGCTTCTAATATATTATATGTATCTACTCCCTTCTCTTTTGCTTCTAATTTTTCTATGTCACAAAACGCATCTCGAAACCATCTCATCACCAATCCAGAGAAAAATGTAATACCCTCTGCTTGTGACAATCCATCTATGACATGGGGATTGACTCTGATACTCATATCACTTGGTGGTGGTGTTTGGCTTGGGATATTGACCACTTGTTGCCAAAAAGAACCACCCAATATAGCCATCTCTCCCTCATCACAGATACCCAATCCCAAAGCTCCCAACTGTACATCTCCTCCACCCATTACTACTTTTGTATTTGTAGATAGCGTAGTCTCATGGGATGCTTGTGAAGTTACGAACCCCATCATAGTACCAGTCTCTAGCACGGGTGGGAATATATCTGATTTGATACCAATATCATCTGCCATACTGCTATCCCAATCTCTATCTATCAGAGAAAATATACCCGTAGTCCCTCCATTGCTTGGGTCTGTGGCTATGACTCCTGATAGCTTTGCCAAAATCCAATCTCCTATCATAGATATATTGGCTACCTTTTCATAAATCTCTGGTCTATTCTCTCGAAGCCACAAAATCCGTGGTAATGCACCCAATGCAAATGTCTGTCCTGATGATTGATAAAACTTCTCTTCTATACCATCGAAATTCTCTTTGAGATGTCTCACCTCTTTGTCTGCTCTAGCATCCACATTGGCAACCCCCCA
>DAOVZV010000275.1 GCA_030634925.1 Sulfurovum sp. | reverse complement strand
ATGCCTCTTTTTATGATTGTATAGCCCACTAAATTTGGGTATAATTTTGGCGATTATACCCAAAAAAGTTTGAAATAGTGATGAATAGGAATAAATATTGCCCATAGAAGAGAATAAAAAGTCAAAAGTGATAAGAGAATTTTCGCGTTTTGCAAAAGAGTATGATAATTATAATATTATCCAGTCAAAAGTAGCCAAATCATTGGTAGATATGTTGCCTATAGATAATGATAGTTGTATTATAGATATAGGTTGTGGTAGTGGAGAAGTATATAAAAACTTGACCAAAAATAGACTTTTTAGAGGTGAGTTCATAGCATTTGATTATTCCTCTGAGATGTTGTCCATACATCCATCATCAGATAATATAACCAAAGTATGTGGAGACTTCAATAGTGTGGATATTTTTGATACTCTAAGTTATGATAATGCTATTATAGTATCATCATCTGCGTTACAGTGGAGTGAGGATTTGGATTTGACTCTATCTCTCATATCTCAAAAAGCTTCCAGAGTATATCTAGCGATATTTACGGCAAATACATTCAAAACTCTACATCAAACAGCTCAAATATCATCTCCTATTTATGATATAGATATACTCAAAAAAAGTATATCAAGATATTTTGATGCTAGATTTGAGACAAAAGAGTATAGATTATCATTTGATAATACTAGAGATATGCTAAGATATATAAAAAGAAGTGGAGTGAGTGGAGGAGATAAAACATTGGACTATAAACAGACCAAGAAACTATTAGAAGATTACCTATTAGATTATCTTGAATTTGAGGTACTATTTATCGAGGCTATTTCTTTGGAAAAATGATTTTTCTATACCATATAGACTATATCTGATACTTTTTGCCAATTCTGAAAGATTATTATCAGTTAGTTTAAAACACTCTTCTAATACTCTTGCCGACTCTTGAGTCCTAGAGAAGTTTGCTATCATCAAATCATTGATACTTGTTCTTGATAGCTCTGAAGATATAGTTTTTTTCTGTACATCACCCTCTATATCTCTATATTGAAGACGATTTTGGTCATAAGCAGATTGTAATTTATGTCGTAAAGCTTTGAGAGAAGAGGTGAGGGTAGCATCATCATATATATAGCGATTTATATCTTCTACTACACGGATACCCTCTTTGAGACGGTTTAGATTGGCATCAATTAGACGCTCAATCTTCCCCATACTATCATCATTAGTCATCACTACCCATAATACCCAAAAGTTGGAGTAAAGCAGTAAACATATTGAAAAAGTCCAAATATAAAGATACTGCTGCATCTACAGGAGAATCATAAGCACCATTTGCAATATTTTGAGTATCATAAATAGTAAAAAATGAGAATAAAAGTAATATACCAGCAGTGATAATCACATGCATCATAGGACTTTGAAGTATAAGTATATTTACTAAAGATGCTATAAATATTACTACAAAAGTGATAAATAGTGGTTTGCCCCAGCTAGAAAAATCACTCTTACTATTGATAGCAAATATACTCAATGCTCCAAAAAGTACAGAAGTCATCAAAAATGCGTTACCAATAACAGCACCATTTCCACTACTAATCAAAGAAGCCAAAAGAGGAACTATCATCACACCAGTTGCAAAAGTAAATGCAAAAAGAGCCATTAAGTTTATTCCTGGTTTATTTTTGGTCATAGGCAAGACAAACCATACCATAACTATTACAAATCCAAAGATAAACCATCTAAAGTCCATTACAGTCTCTGCATAAGGCATAGTGACATAAGCACCAGCAGCAGCAGATATCATACTTGCAGCCAAAAGTTGATAAGTTTTTTTCATGAAGCTTACTGACGCACCTTCTTGAACATACTCAGCTTCTGCTGAGAAGTCTTTATTATATAAAGCCATATTTAATCCTTTAATTATTAAATTTAATGCAAAGTATAGTCACTAGAGATTAATAAAAGGTTAATAGATTAAAATAATTTTACTCTCTTGATGCTTGTATTCTCTTATACTCTTCTCTAGCATCTTTAGCATCAATTTGATTAGAGATTATCTTTTTATTACTCTGTTCTACTTTTGAAGATGGTACTTCAATAGTCTTCATACAAGATGATAGTATAAAAATAGTAAAGATTAATAAAATAATATGCATTTGTACTCCTTTATATATTAAAATAAAAGTAGATTATAAAATATTACTCTTAAAATAAGCCAAATAATAGATTTATTGTATATTTATAATGTAAGTAATAAAAGAATTTCAACAAATTTCAAAGAATTTACTCAAAACCCTTGACATCTATTGAAGTTGGTGCTATAATACGCGTCCAACAACATTGAGACATCTAGCAAGTAGCTAGGAAGAGTGTTATTGAATGGTCTTTGACAACTAAATATAAGTAAACAAATCAACGTCTATTTGAGT
>DAOVZV010000023.1 GCA_030634925.1 Sulfurovum sp. | reverse complement strand
TAATAATAGACACCTAAACATTACAAGCTTTGGATTAACGGAGTTTCAAACTCACTACAAGGATAAATCTATCACAAAAGAGGATATTTTTAACTACTGCTACGGAGTTTTACACTCTCCAAAGTATCGTAAAAAATACGAGGTAAATTTAAAACAAGATTTACCACGAATACCATTTTATGAAGACTTTTTTGAGGTTGGTCAAATCGGTAAAGAGTTGATTGATATTCATATCAATTTTGAGACTATAAAAAAATATCCACTCAAAGAGATAAAACTAGAGACCAACAAACCAAACAAACCCAAACTCAAACTATCGCCTGATAAAAGCGAAATTTGGATAGATGAGATTACAACACTAACCAATTTCCCAATAGAGGCATTAGAGTATAAACTAGGCAATAGAAGTGCTATTGAATGGATTTTAGATGGATATAAAGAGAAGAAAATCAAAGACCCAACTGTAAATGAGAAATTTAACAGTTATAAATTTGCTGATTACAAAAAAGAGGTTATAGAGTTATTAAAACGAGTCACCACAGTAAGCCTAAAGAGTTTGGAACTTGTAAAAAAGTTGGACGCGTAGGGTGGATTTATCCACCGTTTATGATAAGTATTGGTGGATAAATCCACCATACAAATTTATTCATCTTGTCAATCACACCTTTTATCTCTTGCTCAAAACATCCAAAACACCATCAAAATCCTTCTCCTGACCGAAACAAGCACTGCTATTACATAACATAAAACCATCATTTGTATCATTTCTAAGCAGACTAAATGGGTGTGGTAGATTGTCTAGGTCTTTTGTGTGTGGTTTGAGCTTTTTCTCTTTTGCTTTTATGATTATATCGTCTTTTAGGTATCTGATTATCATACGGCTCATTGAGGGGGTGGATAGTGGCTGACGCATTACATCGTAGGAGTATATCTCTAGCGTTTTGAATACAAACTTCTTATATACTACATCTACCAATGATGATATACTCATCAATCCTGATAGCATAATAGCCAATGATGATGAGTATGAGCTATCATAAATATCTGCATCCGTCTCAAACTCTCCTCGTGAGAACTTCCATCTACCATTATCAAAATACTGTTCTATAGCACTATTGGTTAGTTTGGTAGCTATGACTAGGTATCTCTCGTCTAGGGTAGTCTGATATGCTTCTACTAATGTTTCTATCAAATAGGCATAATCTTCTAAAAATGCTTTGATTTTGGGCTTTTTGCCTATTAGTGTCGAGTGATAAAGCTGTGAATTGATATACATACTATCAAGTAGATTGTCTAGTGATTGGATAGCTCCTTTGAGGTATGAGCTATCTACTCTTGATGCTCTAAATATGCTTTTTATCATCATAGCATTCCATGATACTATGATTTTTTTGTCTATAAATGGATATATTCTATCTTTTCTTATCTTTTGGAGTATTTTTATAGCATTTTTGAAGTGTGGTATATCTGTATCTTTGGCATCATTTAGACGGATGATATTTTGGCTTTCAAAGTTACCATCTTTTGTGATATTTAGACTATTTAATAGTGCTTGTATGTCGTGGCTTGGGATAGAGGCTTTGGTAAATGCTTGTACTACCTCATCATAACTATATACAAAGTATTTGCCCTCTACTCCCTCTGTATCGGCATCACTAGCAGAGTAAAATAGACTATCTTCACTCATATAATCTATCATAAAGTCTATGGTCTCAAATGATATATCTTTGTAAAACTTATCTCCTGTGGCGTGATATGCTTTTAGATATACTTCTGATAATAGAGCATTGTCATAGGTCATCTTCTCGAAGTGAGGAACTAGCCACAAATCATCTGTGGAGTATCTACAAAACCCACCATCTACCAAATCACGCAAACCACCTCTTGCCATAGCAGATAGAGACGATAATGCCATATCGAGGGTATCTTTGTCATTTGTGATACGATGAATATCCAAAAGCAGATTTAATATAGACGATTGAGGGAATTTGGGTGCTTTATTGAACCCTCCATCTATATTGTCAAATAGTTGCTTTGCGTGGTTTGTAAATCTATCTATGATACTCAAATCAAGTTTTGTAGCTTCTATCTTGTCATTTTTGGGTTTCAAAAATCCCAATACTTCATCTGCTTTTTGGGTCAATAGTGGCTTTTCATTTTTGTACTTATCTGATATGACTTCCAATAGACTAGAAAAACTCATCATACCATACTTTGGCTCATCAGGGATATATGTAGCAGAGTAAAAAGGCTTTAGTTCTTGCGTGAGAAATATAGAAGTAGGCCATCCTCCTGAAGTAGAGTTCATCAGCTGATAAACTGCTTGAAAGTGTTTGTCTATGTCTGGTCTCTCTTCTCTATCTACTTTGATAGATATGAAATTCTTGTTCAAAATCTCTGCTGTTGGTATATCTTCAAAAGACTCCTCTTCCATCACATGACACCAATGGCATGAGCTGTATCCAATAGATAAAAATATAGCTTTGTTCTCTTTTTTGGCTTTTTCAAACGCTTCATCACCCCAAGGATACCAATCTACTGGGTTATTTGCGTGTTGCTGTAAGTATGGTGAGTGTTCATTTTTTAGACGATTTGCCATTTTATCCCTTTTTTATTAATAGTTATTTAGTTAATATTACAAAGCATTTTTACACATATTACAATGTTATGCTAATATAACATTAATAAAAGAGAGAAAATATGAGAAATATCGTACAAAAGTTACTTTTATCTAGTCTAATATTGACTGTATTGTCCTTTGGAGGCTTTAGTAGTGCCTTTAAGCAACCAAAATTCTTGTCACCAGAAGAGGCATTTGAGGTCACTGCTATATCATCAGATGGTATCATAACTACTCAAATCAAAATGGCAGAGAAGATACATATATATCAAAATACTCTAAGCTATAGTATAATCTCTCCATCAAAAGTAACATTAAGTGTCACAAAACCAAAAGCTCATGACTTTGATGGAGATTTGGTATATGACAAAACTCTCAAAGTAGATATACCTACAGAATATATAGAATCTCTAGTCAAAGGTGATTATATTTTGCAAATATCTTTTCAGGGTTGTTCTGATAGTGGGATATGCTATCAACCTATTGACAAGACATTTGAGTTTGAGGGAGCAGAACTAGGTGTCATAGACAAAATATCACTTCTTGTCAAAGAGGGAAACACTGCCAAGATAGCTGATATTTTTGTACAAGAGAGTTCTTTGTTTATCATCATTTTATTTTTTATATTTGGTCTTTTATTGGCATTGACTCCTTGTATATTTCCTATGATACCGATACTATCATCTATCATAGTCTCACAACAAGGAACAGATAGCAAACCTAGTACAAGCAAAGCATTCTTCACATCTTTGGTATATGTAGTCTCTATGTCTTTGACATATACAGTAGTAGGGATAGTAGCAGGTCTTGTGGGTGCTGATATACCAACTGCTATGCAAAACCCTTGGGTATTGACCATATTTGCAGGTATGTTTGTGGCATTGGCATTTTCACTATTTGGATATTATGAGATAGAGTTACCATCTTCTTGGCAAACTAAACTCAACAAAGCTAGTGATGATGCACAAGGCAAAGGTATCTTGGGGACTGCTGTTATGGGGCTTTTATCTGCTCTTATCGTAGGTCCTTGTGTTGCACCTCCTTTGGGTGGGGCTGTACTATTTATCTCACATACAGGAGATGCTTTTATCGGTGGATTGGCTCTATTTGTGATGAGTATGGGTATGGGTCTTCCTCTTCTATTGGTAGGATTAGGAGCTGGTAGGTTTATGCCAAAACCAGGAGGATGGATGAGAGTCGTATCACAGATATTTGGTGTGATGATGTTGGGACTAGCTATATTTATGCTAGGTCGAATACTCTCTCCTAGCCTTACTATCTTATTGTGGTCACTTCTATTTGTGGGGTCTGCTATATATATGGGTGTATTTAACTCCAACAACAATATCAAAGGTGCAAAGAAGTTGGTACAAGTATTGGCTATATTCTTCTTACTCTATGGTTCATCTCTCTTTATAGGTAGTCTCACAGGAGCAGACTCTATATTGAGACCATTTGAGAAGTTTACACAAGCAAAAGCTATATCTAGTACCAATTTAGATACAAAAGACCACAAAGGATATAGTATAGAGAGACTAGAAAAAGAGGTCAAAGAGTCACAAAAGCTAGTAGTAGTTGATTTTGGTAAAGACTCTTGTACTGCGTGTGTAGAACTCGAAGAGATTACATTCCCACACCCAAAAGTACAAGAACAACTCAAAAACTATACTTTCATCAAGATAGACCTCACCGAAAATAGTGACGCAGACAAAGCCATACTCAAAAAGTATGAGCTATTTGGTACACCAAATATCATATTTTTTGATAAAAATAATAACTATATAGCAGAAAAGACTCTCACAGGATTTATCCCTCCTGAGAGATTTGCAAAACACTTAGAGAGTATCAAGTAATACCCTAATCCTCAAATATGATAATCTCATAAGAGGTAGTAGTTACCAATGCTTTGCTAGAGTGAACAGAACCGTTACGATTGGTTTTGCTTAGTTCATCTCTTAGGTGTTCTATCTCTTTTTGCATATCATCATTTTGTTCTTTTAGCTGTAATATAATATCTACTCCAGCTAGATTGACCCCCATCTGACGCGTAAGACGCAATATTAGCTTCATACGGTCTATATCTCTTTGAGAGTATAGTCGCATTCTACCTTGTGTACGAGAAGGCTCGACTAGCCCCTCTCTCTCATATTGTCTAAGTGTCTGTGGATGAATATCAAGCATTGTGGCTACTACTGATATTAGATAGACGGGTTCATCGTAGCTGTGCATAGTATTCCTTTATAGTTTGGCTTCTAGCATTTCTCTTAGGTCATCATCGAGAGTATCGACATCAGGCAAGATGATATTTGCAACTAGATACAAATCACCAGTAAGTGCTGTTTTTCTATCTGCTACACCTTTGCCTTTTAGTCTAAACTTTTGTCCATTTTTGGTATTTTGAGGGACTTTGAGTGATACCTCTTTTTCTGGAGTTTCTATGGCTATCTTGCCACCAAAGAGTGCATCTTTGAGAGATATATCAAAAGTCTTGTAGAGATTATCACCTTTTCTCTCATATTGGCTAGATGACTCTATCTCTACTTTGATAAGCATATCACCTACTTGACCTTGATGACTCTTTCCTTTGCCTCTCACACGCATAGTCTCACCACTATTGATACCTGCTGGTATCTTGATGTCAAAACTCTCTCCATTGGCAGATATATTCTGTTTT
This sequence comes from Sulfurovum sp., assembly GCA_030634925.1. Taxonomy (GTDB): domain Bacteria; phylum Campylobacterota; class Campylobacteria; order Campylobacterales; family Sulfurovaceae; genus Sulfurovum. The sequence continues at coordinate 3,887 of DAOVZV010000023.1, read as the reverse complement.
CCACCTGTGATAGATACCAAGAATGGTATGACAACTCTAGCTTTGATGTCTAGGTCGATACCACCAAAACCTCCAAAGCCTCCTTGATTTCCACCAAAGCCTCCACCACCTCCACCAAACATACCTCTAAGTATCTCATCCAAATCCACACCACCACCTTGACCTTGTGCGAAATCGTGGAAGTTTTGTCCTCCAAACATCTGGTCGCCATACTGGTCATATTGTGATTTTTTCTCTTTGTCTGATAGTACTTCATACGCAGCATTTATCTCTTTGAATTTGTCTATAGCACTCTCATCTTTATTGATGTCTGGGTGGTATTTTCTAGCGAGTTTTCGATAAGATTTTTTTATCTCATCAGAAGAGGCGTTTTCACCAACGCCCAATGTATCATACAAACTTTTTGACATAATATTCCTAATAATATTGATTTATCTAACTTAAGATAAATTATATCAAAAAAGTTTAGTCTATGTCAATCAACTTTATATTTATTTTCTATATGATACTGTTTTGTATCCATCTCTTTTCATCTTCATTATCCCACCTTTTAGGTTGATAACTCTATATCCTAGCTTGTCAGACAAAAACTCAGATACCATACCAGAACGACTACCTACTCTACACAATAGAGCAAATTTCTCATCTTTTTTGACTATTTTGTCTAGCTTTTTGAGAAAACTCTGTACATCAAAGTTACCTTTTTCATCAAAAAACATAATCAAATAAGAGTCTTTGACTATTCCTGTTTCTTTCCACTCTGGAGGAGTCCTAATATCTATAATCTTGATACCTCTATCTGCAAAAGCAGGTGTAGCCCATTCGTGTTTTAACTCTGCTGACAAATTTGTAAGTACCAATAAAAGTACAAAAATCATCTTTTTCATAACTATAATTCCTTAAATATAAATTTGAAGTATTGTAACTAAATTTATTTAATGAATTGATTTAACTATTTTAACTATCTCTTTTATATCTATTGGCTTATATACCACTTTATCTACACCACTTTGGATAAGTATCTTTCTAGTCTCTATATCATTATCACTAGTGAGTGCTACTATAGGAACTTTGGGTGATTTCTTCTTTTTTTCTATAGCCCTAATCTCAGATATAGCTTTATGTCCATTCATCCCTGGCATTATCTCATCTATAAATATAATATCTATTTTTCTATGTGTAAACCTCTCTATAGCTTCCATCCCACTTTGTACACTTATGATATGAGTATAATACTTTTGCAAGACAATAGACAAATACCGTAATATCATCCTATCATCATCTACCAATAATATGGTCTTCTCTTCTGTATCCATTATCTTGGGTAGTTCTTTAGTTTCTTCTGGTTTGAGTGGTCTGATATGAGGTAATAATGATTTCTTGATAATAGTAGCAAATCTAATGATATAATCCATATCTTTTTGATTAAATACTTTATTTTCTTTATCTATTGAAGCTATCCAAATTATAGCTATTACATTTCTCTCTTTGCTATTATCCATAATTGGCATAAGCAACATATCTCTGATTTTGATACTACTAATATTATCTATCTTATCTCTATAAAATATATGTCTTCTTGCATTGTGTACGATACGATGCTTCTTGTTATCGTACAAATCTGTAAGGATACCCTCTGTCTCATCTTTGCTTATATTGATTTTTTTATTTTGAGTTATTATATTGAAGTGTTTATTTTTCTCGTCTATCAAGATGATATGAGCATTATCTAATGAAGTAATATCTTTTAGAGATTTTTCATACTCTAGTACTTTGTCTAATAGGTTGTCTATTTTTACTATTTTTTTTTGGTGCTTGGATATAATATCTCCAAACACCTCTTCTGTCAATTCCATAATATCAAATCCTTGATATTATAGTGCATCTTCAAAAGCTTCGATAGCATTTGGAATAGCTATACTCAATAGTAATCCTAGTTGCACCTTTTTGGTATTGACCAGAATACCACATCTGAAATCACCCAAAGGCAAGATTATTACCATGTGGTCACCCTCCAAATCCAATAGATAATATCTATTTAGATTTGGAAATTTAGCTCCTCTAAGAGTCTTTGTCAAGTTTGTAGTCATCTGATTAAATAAAGCACTAGCTTTTGGTTGAGAATTATATCCTGCTACAGACATACCCTCTGCTACAGTAAACATATCACAAGCGATAAGTCCCTCTCCCACATCCTCTTTGAGTCCCTCTATAGCATCATTCATCTTTTTTATGTTCATATCTATCTCCTAGTTAAAATTAAATTAAAGTATATCATAGATAAATATAGTTTTATTTAAAAGCTTCCATATAATATCAACATAGTACAATATCACTATGAATTTTATACATATAGAGGATATAGACCTCCCACAACTAAACATCTATCACCAATTTAGAGACAAAGCATTTACTCCTGACAATAGCTTTGTAGCAGATAGTCCAAAAGTCGTCAATCTACTACTAGAAAAAGATATAACTATCAGAAGCATATTAGCCACACAAGAGTATTATGATACATACCATCACCTCATAAAAGACAAAAACATTCCTCAACTATTTGTAGCATCCAAAGAGACTATGCAAAATATAGTAGGACACAAAATACACCACAATGTGATGATGCACGGTACTAGACCACCACATACTCCACTAGACAAACTCGGAAATAATATCATAATGCTAGATGAGATAAGCTCCACCCAAAATATAGGCTCAATAGCTAGGTCATCTGCTATCATGGGAATAGACTCATACATACTACCAAATCACGGACCACACCCATACAGCAGAAGAGCATTGAGAGTATCTATGGGTCATATAAGTATGCTCAAAACTCACCTATACGAAGACCTAAAAGATACTATCATCTCACTAAAAGAACTAGGATACAAAATATACGGAGCAGAAGTAACCCCAAACTCAACCCCACTATCATCCATAGAAGTAGCAGACAAATGGGTACTACTAATGGGACACGAAGGATACGGACTATCAGCAGAAATCATCTCAATATGCGATGAAATAGTAACTATAGAGATGGTAGAAGGAGTAAAAAGCCTAAATGTAGCAGTATCTGCATCTATCATAATGTATCAGTTTGTGCATGGTGTGAAATTAAGATGATTAAGAAATCACTAGAACCAATCATCTAAAGATAATCTATCAACTCTCATAAATTCTTTTGTATTATGAGTAACTAATGTTAAGTTATGTGCTTTTGCACAACCTGCTATAAGTATATCCATAGCTCCGATGGGTGTTCCTTTCATCTCAAGGTCTGCTCGAATAAGGGCTGATACTTTTGCTTCTTGTTCTCCAAATTCAATAATATTAGTTTGTTCTAAGAGAGTAGATAGTTGTTTCTCTCTTTTTTTAGGATTATTTGATTTGGCTATACCTACTTGCAGTTCATAGACAACGATAGAAGAGATATAAATATCTTTAGGAGAGTGTGAAAAGAGATTTTCTTCTACCTTTCCCATACCTTTAAAAAAATAAATTAAGGTATTTGTATCAAGCATATACATCTAAAATTCTTCTCTTTTAACATCATAACCCTGATTATCTCTAATCTCTTCAAGAGTAATAAAATCATCCCAAGAACCTGCTAGTTTACGACTTCCATTACTCCACTCATTTTGAACTTTTTGTTCGAGTATAGTAGATATATATTTACTAATAGATATATTGTAACCATTCAGCATCCCATCATTTTTTCTTAAAGTAATATCTGATTTAGATAAAAAGCTAGTATTAAAATGAAAAAAACTTATTGTTTGAGCTAAAAAATACCTAGAAATACTCTAATTAGAGTTCTTTTAAAGCGATGCTAAATGGTTACCTCATTTGTTATATTAGGTTGAATGAACTTTTTACCTTCTTTT
>DAOVZV010000134.1 GCA_030634925.1 Sulfurovum sp. | reverse complement strand
ATAGGCATAACAAGCATAAAGGCATCTGTCAAAAACGCTTTTATCTTCATTCCACTAGAGGCATAATCATACTCTTGTGCTATAGGTTTTGGCTTTTTGATTTTAATCTCTTCTTCTTTAATTTTGCCTTTTTTTACATCTCTAAATCTCTGTTTTGCCATTAGTTTAATCCTTGTGTCATTGTAAATATTGGTAGAAGCATAGCAGATACTATCACTCCGACTACTACACCGATAAATAGCATCATAAATGGTTCAAGCAGAGATAATAATAGCTTTAGCTTATCCTCATTCTCTTCTGAATATAGTGATGCTGTATTTTCCAAAATCTGTGCTACTTCACTAGATTCCTCGCCTAGTGCTAGAGACTGCATAAAGTTTCTCTTGACTTTCACTCCTTTTGACATCTGTAAGGCATTGGATAGTTTATTACCCTCTAGTACCTTGATAGATGCCTTTTGGAACAAATCTTTTAGTCCGTGATTGGCAAAAGTAGTCTTTGCTAGTTCTACAGCTTGTGCATACGCCACACCTGAACTAAGCATCAAAGACAATATATAAGAGAACCTGCCCAATTCGTGGTTTTGTATCAAAGTACCTAGTACAGGAGTCTTTAGCAAAAGAGAATCTATGATACGGTGAAAAGAGTCTATCTTTGCATAGGCTACCTTGAAAGATATGATAAAGAGTACAATTCCTACAATCAGATATATATAATTGGCTATCAAAAAATCACTCAAATCCAATACAAATTGCGTAATAGGAGGCAATGCTTGACCAGTATCTTCAAATATCCCTGTAATCTTGGGAACAACAAAAGCTATCAAAAAAGATGTCATAGCAATAGCCACAACAAAGATAATAGTAGGATATGTCATAGCTCCTTTGACCTGCTTCTTGACTCTATTTTGAGCAGAGAAAAATTCACTCATATTGGTAAGAACTTCCACCATCTTGCCACTTTGACCTGCCACATTGAGACTTTGCAAAAAGAAATCAGGCAACCGATAGACCTTTTGAGCATTGAGTGCATTAAATAGTGATTTACCCTCATCTATCATAGTCTTGATTGAGTTCAAAAAAGATACATATCTCTTCTCTCCCTCATGTTGGTTCTCTAGTAGTTTGATAGCTGTGAGTATAGTCATTCCAGAGTTGAGATAAGATGACAACTCTTTAGAAAAGTTACTAAGCATCGTAGCATCCATCTGTCTCTGTGATAGTGACTCCAAAGAGAACTCTTTTGTAGCATTAAGTCCCTCATAATATATACCTAGATTACGAAGTTTCTGTCCTGCTTCTTCTATAGATGAGGCATTTACTGTACCTTTGACCTTTTTACCTGTTTTATCGAACCCTTTGTACTTGTAGAGCATTCTATTATTATCCTTAAATGATTTATAAACTCTCTTTTTGGATTCGTCTATCTTTTCTACTAGATACTGCAAACCTCAACAGCTCGTCAGTACTGCGTACATATTTTGGTAGCATTTCCATACTCTTTTCCATCACCCTCAATGCACATATAGCATCACTAAAAGCCCTATGATGTGTAGCTGTTTCTATATTTAGTGTCTCTATCAGATATGCCAATCCATACCGTTCACTCTCAAATGTCCTCTTTGCTAGTTCTATCGTACATAGCTTTGGATTACCAATATGACCCAATCCAAATCTATCAAAAGAGGCATTGAGAAAACCATAATCAAAGTCTGCATTATGAGCTACAAATATCGCATCTCCCATAAAGTGTCTCAACGCTATCAAAGCCTCTTTTCGTGATGGTACATCTACCAAATCAGTTGGCTCTATCCCCGTAATACGAGATATATACTCTGGCAAAAATGCACACTTGACAAATGTCTCAAACTCATCTATTATCTTACCATTTTCGACTATTACAGCACCTATCTCTATCACTTGTGAAGTATCAGGTTTACTACCGTTTGTCTCTATATCTATGATACAGTACCTCTGATTGGTAGATGGAGTAAAGTATGTATTGAGTAGATATTTATCTCCATCTTGAGATATTGGGTATCCTGAAGCTTGAAGCAGTATAAATATAATATCACTATCTTCAAATAGTGTAGTATGTTCATCTACTATCTTTTGGTATTGCTCTTCATCTAACAATCCACTATTTTTGCGAAATGCTACTGTTAGTTCTTCAAAGACTTTTTGCATTTAATAAAAACTGTTTGACTTTTTTAGGGTCTTTTTTGCCCTTGATAGATTCAAGACCAGAACTTACATCTACACCATAAAAGCCATAGCCACGAACTTCTAATATATTCTCAGGAGTCAATCCACCTGCTAATATGATTTTGGAACAATCAACACCCTTGAACCACTCTAGGTTTAATCGTTTTCCTCCACCACCATACTCTTCTGTATAGGCATCTACTATACGATACCTATCTTTGAACTGATGAACATCTTCAGGAGATTTGGCACGGACTACAGCCAAAGTCTGTAGGCTAATAGCATCCAAAGACTCCTCATCTACCTCAAAATGTATCTGTGCTCGTGAAATATCACAATATTTACATACTGTATCTATAGTCTCTATTCCCTCATTTACAAACAGCCCTACTCTCTCTACAAATGGAGGAAGTTTATCTATAATATGTTTAGCTTTCGTCGGAGTAATATATCTAGGAGATTTATTATAAAATATAAATCCCAAAGCATCAGCTCCACACTCTATAGCATACAAAGCATCTTTCAAATTGGTAATACCACAAACTTTTACTCTCATCTTGTCCCTTTATTTCAATGCAGAGATAGCACTCTCTACGCCTTTTGGATGTTTATAGACAAACGACCCTGCCACTACTACATCCACTCCTGCCTCTGCCAACTCTTTTATATTTTTGTCACTCACTCCACCATCTATCTCTATCAGACAATCTGGGTTTATCTCTTCTATCATCGCTTTGAGTCTCTTGACCTTTGGGATGACAGATGGGATAAACTTTTGACCACCAAACCCTGGATTGACCGACATAAGCAACACCATATCCACATCAGCTATCAAAAACTCTATAGCTTCAGGAGGAGTATGAGGATTGAGAGTGATAGCAGGACTTATCCCTAATCCTCTTATCTTTTGTATCAATCTATGAGGGTGCTTCTCCTCTTCTATATGAAAGGAGATAAATTTAGGTTTCAACGGAGCAAATAAATCTACAAAAAAGCTATTGTTTTGTACCATAAGATGAATATCCAACGGCTTGGTAGCTGATTTGGCTACAGACTCCACCACTACAGGACCAATAGTCAAATTGGGGACAAAATGTCCATCCATCACATCAACATGCACAAAATCACAACCACCATCACAAATGGACTTAACAGAATCTGCCAAATGACCAAAATCAGCAGATAAAATACTCGGAGCTACTAACATACATATCCTAAAATTCAATTATTTTTTTTATTATAGCAAAATCAAACTTTCACTTATAAAATTATACTCTCTTACTCAATCGCAAAAATAGCTTTAGTGATTTATATGCCCTATAATCCATCTTATAGTGAATATGTTTGAGATACCAAAGAAGCTCTTTTGTAGTAATATCTCTCTTCTTTGCCTCTTTTTTGAGAATATATTGAGGTATTTTGATATTTTGTCTCTCAAAAGCCAAAGCCAACTTCTCTATCTCTCTACCGTGCTTATTGAAACACAATCTAGCAAAGACAAATGGCAACTTCTTTTTATCATACCACTCTCTAGCCAAATCTACACCCTCACCACCATCGAGATAATATTTCAAGGCATCATCACCTATAACTACTTTGCCATCAAGACCCAATACCTTTGCTAGTTTATTTGATGAAGCAGACGCTGGGTCTGGTTGATTTGCACCCTTTATGACCAAGACACTATAGACGGCTTTGTCTGCGATAATACCTAGATTGGTACACTTGTATCGTGCTGACTCTATAGAGGATATAAACCCTGCGTGGACTTCTCTGCGTCTTAGAGATTTGTTGATTTGAGAGGGGACTGCCCTCTTGTAATGTAGGCTCATCTTTGTAGCACTACTAGATATATATCGCTTTAGAAATACCTGAAAAGGCAACAGATTTAGATAAGATATAGAACCAAATAGCATAGATAATCTTTTTGGATAATTATACCAAACTTTCTATTACAACTGATTAGTTACATTTATATCTATACTCTGATGAACCTCAGCATCTTTGGCATCTTTGGCATAAAACTCTGCACTATATACACCTAATTTGGTAAAATTATAATCGTAAGTAATATCTCCTCCAGCAAAAGTCTCTATGGTTGTAATATCAGATGTATTACTATCAATATGCAAAGTATGCAACCAGTAGTCTATATTATCTTCATCTAAATCTATAATATTAACCAATAGTTGTACAGAACTATTTACATCTACTCTCCTATCTCCTCCATCTATGGCTATCTCTGGTATAGAGTTGTCTGCTACTGTGATATATGCTATATTTGTATCTGTATCTAGCATATTATCTGTCACAGATAGAGTATAAGTATATACTCCTGCTCCATATAATATTAGATTGTCCAAATCACAATTATTACTACTATTTTTAATCACACTATTTAGATGTTCATCAAGCCACTCACACTCTATAATAGACCCATCTGTATCATAACTATTAGATGTCTCTAGTCCCAATACTTTTGCACCTACAAATGTTGATATATTTTGTATCT
>DAOVZV010000051.1 GCA_030634925.1 Sulfurovum sp. | reverse complement strand
TTTTCTCTCTAGTAGCTGTTTATTTAAGAAATCAACTGTGATGATATTCTTTTTGGTATGCTGTTCAAATCTCTGTACTGCTTGTTTGTATCTGATAGAACCTGTAGTCAAAACTACACCCTCTTCTTCTTCTATCATCATCTCACCAAAATCATTAAAATATAGTTGTGCTTTACCATTTATACTCAAATTGGTATCAGGAGTAAGTACTCCTCCACCATATATATCATAAGAGATAAGAGCTTTTTCTTGTGTAAAAATCTCTACTTTGACATCGGCATATCCCATAGATACCCCCCAAAGAGTACTAGACAATAGAGCTATTTTTATATGGTTTAACATTTAATTACATTCCTTATATTAATATATTATAGAAAATTATTATACCATATTTATCTCAAAATATGTCCTACTTTTTTGATAAGATATGTAATTACACTATTATTAGAAAAAAACTCAAAAGCTTTATCGCTATTTATGATTTTGTCTTCACTACCCAAAAATACCTCTATCATGATACCTCTATCTTTTATCTCTTTTAGTTTATCTATATCCCACTCATAGCTCAATAGATTTTCTAATTCATCTTTGCTACCTATCTCTAGGTATGATGATAGATTTATATCAGATGGATATTTGACATTGGATATAAACTGGCTAATATAATTATCTTGTCCTCTATCGAAATATCGCAACTGTGTACGGACAAAAGAGGACTTTTGTGCCTGAAAAAAAGCAGGAGATAACAAAATAAGCCTATCTATGCGTTTGGTTGAGTTATATACAAACTCAAACGCATCTATTGCACCTTTGCTAAATCCTACTACTGTGTATAGATTGTCTATATAATACTCTGCAAATAATTCACTCTCATCTCTTAGACAAAATCCAGAGAAGTATATCAAAATATTCGTCTTAGTATATCTCTACACTCTTCTACTGTGATATTTTCATGAGCTAATAGATATTGAGCTACTTCATTTAGTGCTTTTTCTAGGCTATTGAGTAGAGTATTTACCTCTAATACAGATTGACCCAAAAGCTGTGCTTCATCTTGTTCTGAGACTATGAAATTCTCACTCATTCCATACTCATATATCACTTTTCTCACTATCTCTTTGGCTTGTGCTATATCTGAACTAGCATTGGTAAACTGCTCGTTGTAGTGTATCTTGGTAGCTATACTTCCTGCTAGATATACCTTGATGCGTGATAGTAATTTGGTCTTTGATATTATCTCATGTTCGGGTAAGGCAAATCCTACATTTACAATACCTATCTTCTCGAACTCTATATCTAGCCAAGTGGCTACAACTGCTTTTGCCCCTTGATATATCGCTTGTATCTCTCTCTCTTCTTCTGTGAGAGACAATATCTTTCGTTTGCCTCGTAATACTTTATCTTGAACTGCTTCAAAATCGCTAGTCTCTACTATAGTACGACCTTTTCTCATAGCATATATCGCGGCTTCATTGGTGAGAGTATCTAGTCCTGCTGAATTGAACCCAACTGTCATTCTAGCTACTTGCTTGATATTGACCTCATTTGGTTTTTTGGTGAGATATAACTCTAGTGTCTTTGTCCTATCTTCTAAATCAGGCAAAGATATATGGATACGCCTATCAAATCTTCCTGCCCTAAGTAGTGCATCATCTAGCATATCTATCTTGTTGGTAGCACCTATAACTATCACTCCTGAACTATCCTCAAACCCATCCATCTGTGTTAGAAGCTCATTTAGTGTAGCCTCTCTCTCATCATTTCTATACTCTCCACGACTCTTGCCAACTGCATCTATCTCATCTATAAATATGATACTAGGAGCCATCTGTTTTGCCTTTTTAAATAGCTCATTGACTCTTTTTGCACCCATTCCTACATATATATGTACAAAAGACGCACCACTCTGATAGAAAAATGGCACACCTGCTTCACCTGCGACGGCTTTGGATATAAGAGTCTTACCCACTCCTGGAGGACCTACAAGAAGTACACCTTTTGGTAGTCGTATATCCAAATTACGATATTTCTGTGGCTCTTTTAGAAAATCTATAATCTCTTCTAATTCATCTTTGACATCTTTGATACCTGCTACATTTGCAAATGTGATATTTGAGTGTATAGCCTCTATAGGTTCTGTATCTTCAAACATATCATCTTTTGATGTAGATTTCATCTGTTTCATCTGCTTTATCTGTTGGAGCTTACTCTGCTTGATAAGCATATATAAAAATACAAATCCTATCATAAGTAAAATCCAAGAGAATATATCATAATAGTTACTATCTTTGACTACCTCTATACGATATTTACTAAAAAATGCTTTCTTGTTTATAGCATCTTTGTATATCTTGTAGCTACTATTTTCTGTATGTATGCGTAGATAATCTCCATCTACTATAATCTTTTTTATCTTATCATCTTTGTATAATACATTTGCCTCTTTGTGAGTTATAATCTTGTCTGTATCTCTGATTATAGAAAAGGAGATTAATATAAGTAGCACAAAAAACAACCCCACTATAATTTTGCTATTTTTACTCTTTATTATCGAAAAATCCATAAGTCGCTTTATTTCCTGCATCTGTTACCTCCATATTATTTAAAAATATCCAATTTGAATTTAAATCTTCATCACTTGTTACACTTACTCTATTGAAATATTGGTCTAACCCTTGATATACTCCATCTTTTCCACTCTCTATCAAGACCTCTAGGTTATCTCTATGTTCTCTTCTAAATGCAAAGTTTTTGGCTTTGACTATAGCTGTAATCTCTCTATGTCTAGCTTTTGCTTTGTCTCCTCTTATCTCTGGTCTCATAGTAGCAGAGACTGTATTATCTCGTTTGGAGTATGAGAATGCGTGTATATGAGTTAGAGGTAACTGTTTGATTCTATCTATAGCTTCTGTCCACTCTACCTCATCTTCTCCTGCGTGACCTACTATATAGTCTGTACCCAATGCGTAACCTCGTGATGCTATAGAGTGCAGAAGTTCAAAGTCACTATGATAATTATTTCGTCTATTCATTAGCTTTAGCATCTTATCGCTTGTGTGTTGAAGTGCGATATGTAGATGCTTTGCCATCCACGGCTCATCCAAAAGCTCCAAAAACTCATCACCTATCTGCATTGGCTCTAGGCTTCCTAATCTTATTCGTCGTACACCTCTGATTTGGCTTATCTTTTTGAGTAGTTTGGGTATATTTGTATTGTGGTCCAATCCATAGCTTCCTACATTTGTACCTGTCAATATAAATTCACCAAAGCCATTGGATGCTAGAGATGCTATCTGTGCCAATATAGTATCTTCTCTATGAGACCTAGCACTACCTCTCACTGATGGGATAATACAATAAGAACACTCAAAATCACAACCCTCTTGTATCTTGATAAATGACCTACTCTTTCCTATGAAATCTTCTACAATGGTACTATCTATATGAGATAAATCTCCTATCTCATAAAAAGGCTTCTCATTTTTTAGTATTTCATTGATACTCTCTTTTTCAGAGTGTCCCATTACTCCAAATACCTTTTTATCTGCAAATAGACTCTCACCTTTGGAGTGAGAACCACATCCTGCTAGTATCACTTTGGTATTTGGACTTTTGCGTTTGAGAGATGATATATAGTTACGCACAGATGAGTCTGCTCCATTGGTCACAGTACAAGAGTTTACCACCACTATATCAGCCTCTGCCTCTACATCACTCAATCTAAACTCTCTAAGCTTAGACATCATAACCTGCGTATCAAACTGATTGGTACGACATCCAAAAGTCTTGAAATATACCTTTTTTTCCATTATAATTGACTCCCTTGTGTCGGTATATCTTGTTCATCTACTACTGGCTTTGGTACATTTTTGTCTATATATATAGATTGTGTAGGGAATGCCAAGCTTATCCCATCTTCTGCGTTGATACGATTGATAATCTCTAGTGATATTGTACTTCTTAGAGTCAAAGTAGCATAAGAGTTAGTGAGATACCACGCAGATATTTTCATACCATAAGGCTCTATAAATGTCAAAATCCTTGGTTCTACATTGGTATTTTTGATACTATATTGACTTCTTAGCTTGTTTAGCTGTTTTCTAGTAATATCTGTATATCCCTTGGAGTATTTTCGTGTTACATCTTTGGCTATCATAGATGCTTTGTGAATATCTGAATCAAATGTCACAACAAAGTCTATACCATCCCATACAGTTTTGATACCTGCGTGAGAGTAATTGGCTATCATATCTGTAAAGATAAAGTTGTTTGGTATAAATATAATCCTACCAGCCCTACGATTGTGCATATATGTTGTGAGAGTAACATCCTCTTGCATAGTCATCCTAAGCATAGATATATCTATAATATCTCCTACATACTCTACATTACCTCTTACGAATTTGACTCTATCTCCCACATGGATAGCCCCACCCATCACAATAGTCACCCAACCCATCAAAGACATAAACCAATCTTTCATAGCAATAGCGATACCAGCAGAAGCAAACCCTAGTATCGTGATAAGATAACTCACATTTTTGATATAGGCAAATAAGAGTGTAAAAAGTAATATCGTCATAAATGAGATATTCAAAGCCTTGTTGATACTATATGAGCGTTCATTATCAGACATATATTTATTGATGAAGTATTTGATAATCAAAAGAAATATAATAAAAAATAGAACAATACCTCCGATAACTATAGTCTTCTCTATCTCTTTGGTAACATCCTTTTTGAGTTTAAATTTAATCTCATCTATCTTTTTGGTATATACATTTTCCGTAGTCCTAAATATATCCAAAATCGCATGAAAAGTCTTTATCTCATCATTGGTATCTATTAGTATATTTTTATAATTTAGATTAGTTGGTGCTAATACTAAGACCTTTTCCATTAGGGTCTGTTTTTGTTTAAATTGCTTCATAATGTTTTGCAAAGATATATATCTATTGTTATACTCTTTGACATCTGATTGGATTTTTTCTCTATAAGACAAAGCAGTGATAATAGCAAATGGAGTATCAATTTTGGGAGTTATCTCTATCTTTGGAGGAGTTAAGAATTTTTTGAATGGGTCTTTCTCATACTCTTTGAGTAGCTGTAGCTTATCTTTGATAATACTCATCTCCTCTTTGTACTCTTCTAATTCTATCTTGTGTTTGGGAGTTAGATAGTTTCTGCTATCTAGTAGTTTTATCTTCTCACCAAGTGTATCACTCTGTTTTTTGAGCTCTTTATATGTATGATAATTACTATAGACTTTTGTCCATATATGATTATTGATGAGTTCTTTTTCTATCTTATCTTTTTTGTCTATCAAATCTTTGAGCTTTTTGATATTTAGTATCGTCTGTTGTGTCAAATTTTCTTCTACTATAGGTACATCTGCATAGATATATACTATAGACAATAAAAAGGCAAAAATTATCCCTTTTGGGTTCATCTATCGTCTCCAAAGCTACTCAATACTTTTTTGACTATACTCTCATCTATATTTGAAACTATTTTGTGATTACCTATACCTTTTGGCAATATAAACTTGATACTTCCCTTGGCACTTTTTTTGTCCAGAAAGAAATGCTCATAAAAGTCATCTACATCTTTGATGATATAATCAGTAGGCAATGATACTCTTTTCAAAAACTGCTTTATCTCTTCTGCTTCTTGATTAGTCATAAGTCCCAATTCTATAGCCAAAGCATTTGCCATTACTATACCGATGGCTACGGCTTCACCATGTAGATATTTTTTGTATAGTGTCTCATTTTCTACAACATGACCAAATGTATGACCATAATTGAGTACAGCTCTAATACCTGCCTCTTTTTCATCTTGATTGACTACCCATGCCTTTAGCTCGACACTTCTTTTGATACTCTCTTTGAGTATAGCCTCATCAGAGAAATCTGCACTCATCAAGAAATCAAAATAATCTCTATCAAACATCACAGCCATTTTGATTATCTCTGCGATACCAGAAGCAAACTCTCTAGGAGGCAATGTCGATAAGAAAAATGGGTCTATATATACAGCTTTGGGTTGATAAAATGCACCTATTAGGTTTTTGCCATAGCTATTATTTACTCCCGTTTTCCCACCGACACTCGCATCTACTTGACTCAAAAGCGTCGTAGGAATTTGTATAAAATCAATACCTCGTTGGTATAGACTAGCTGTAAATCCAGTCATATCTCCAATCACTCCACCACCAAATGCGATAAGTAGTGATTTTCTATCTAGTTTATGCTCAAAGCACTCATTTAATATACTCTCTACTGTTGCTAGAGTCTTATACTCTTCACCATCAGGGATAGTCACTACGCTTAATTTATCTGCTTGAATATGAGACAATAATCTATCCAAATGAAACCCTGAGACAGTAGGGTTGGTCACGATTACCACACTCGTATCAAAAGATAGTTTTGGCAAAGCGTCTATAGCTATATCATAAGCCGTTGTAGATGTATTTGATAGTTCAATATGTACAGTCATTATAGTAAAAACCTTATGGATTAGTTGAATTTATTTTATCTTATATCCACTTAAAAGCTTCATTATATTTATCTCTTTTTCAAAAACACTCCACTCTCAATATGGCTAGTGTGTGGGAATTGGTCAAATATAGCTGATTTAGTCACAATATGAGTGGTATTTAATATCTCCAAATCTCTTGCCAATGTTTCAGGATTACAAGATATATATATGATGTTATCTATATCAGATATGAGAGATATAGTCCCACTATCCAATCCTGCTCTAGGAGGGTCCACTAGAACTGTCGAGAAGTTATAACTATCCAAATCTATATCTTTGAGACGATTAAACTCTCTTTTTTTATTTAGTGCTTCTGTCATCTCTTCTGATGATAATCGGACGAACTCTATATTTGTAATGCTGTTTAATATACAGTTCTCTTGTGCTGATTGGATTGAGCGTTTGCTTATCTCTGTGGCTAATACTTTATCAAAATAGCTAGATAGAGGAATAGTGAAATTACCCAAACCACAATAACTCTCCAAGAAGTCTCCATATTTGATATTTTTAGCTTGTGATACTG
>DAOVZV010000169.1 GCA_030634925.1 Sulfurovum sp. | reverse complement strand
CATAGACTCTGGCATAGTGAGTATTAGCTTTAGTCCTTTTGATGCACATACACTTGCTAGTCCTATGCCTGTGTTGCCACTTGTTGGTTCTATGATTGTGCTGTTTTTGTCTATTTTGCCTGATTTTAGTGCTTGGTTTATCATATTGAATGCTATTCTATCTTTGACCGATGAAGTGGGGTTCATAAATTCACATTTGCCCATTATCCTAGCTCCATCCTTGGATAGACTCTTTATCACGACCATTGGAGTATTGCCTATTAACTCTTCTATGCCATTTGCTACCATTGTTAATCCTTGGATATTATAGAATAAGAGATAGTCTCACCTGCGTACATTGGGACTACACCATTATAATCATTTGGCACTACAAAAGGACTCTTTTCTAGTGTGATGGTTTTGGGTATAGGAGATATGCCATATATCTTTTGTCCATTTCCTGATACAAATGCTTGTAGGTTCTCTATGGGTGCGTCTGCTTCGTCAAATAGCTGTGCTAATAGTTGTAGTGCTATTGGTGCTGTGAATACTCCTGCGGCACAACCACAAGACTCTTTTGCTTCTCTTGGGTGAGGTGCTGAATCTGAACCAAAAGATACTTTTGGATGTGCTTCTAGTGCTACTTTGCGTAGGGCATCTCTATCTTCTGGTCTCTTGGCTATTGGTTTGCAAAATAGGTGAGGATTTAGCATCCCTCCTGCTACATCATCTAGGGTAATGAGTAGATGGTGTATTGTGATAGTAGCGTATAGGTTTTCAAATCTATCTAGTGCATCTACACTTGCTTTGGTTGTGATGTGTTCCATTATGATTTTGAGCTTTGGGAATGCCGTGGCTAGTCTCTCATAGATACTTACAAACTCTGCTTCTCTATCCATCACGAAGCCATTGGTCTCTCCGTGTACACATAGTGGAATATCTAGCTCACTCATAGCTGTCAATACTCCTCTAAGCTCCTCTACATCAAAGCCACTCAATCCTCCCTCTGAATTGGTGGTAATTCCTGCTGGATATAACTTGATACCGATTATATCGCTTTTGATAGACTCCAAAAACTCTCTATCAAAAGATGGGTCAAAAAATAGAGTCATATATGGCTCAAACTCTTCATCTCCGATAGCTTGGATTATTCTCTGTTTGTAGGCTATTACATCCTCTTTTGTACTTACTGGTGGTACGAGGTTTGGCATAATCAATCCTCCTGAGAAGCTAGAAGCAGAGCATTTGGCTATATTTTCCAACATTTGACCATCTCTTAGGTGTAGGTGCATATCAAGTGGAGCGTTTAGAGTTAATGACATCAAAATCCTTTATTACATAATATTGTCTATTTTTTTTGTTTTTTATTTTGGGTACTAGCCAGTAGATAATCTCTATTTTGCCAAAATTACTATTAAGTTTGAGTAAATTACAATTTTTTGGAGGAGTGAAATCTACCAATGGATAGTCTATACCACCTGCAAAAAATTGATTACATCGCAATATCCGTAGGCTACTAGCCATTAGTGCTTTGTGAGGAGAGTTGAACTCAAACTGCCAAGAGGCATACTCTGAACAAGATGGATAGTATCTACAAGACGCTGGTAGCATTTGGGATATATATTGGTAACCTTTGATAGCCTTTGATGCTATCATATCACAAATGCCTTTTGCATAAATGATTTTATCTCTTCAAAATCATAAGCTCCGTCGGTGAAGTAGTCAAACGCGATAATACCCTGATAAAGCAACATATCAGAGCCATCTTTTGTGGGTTTGCCTAGGCTTTTGGCTAGTTTGAGAAATGGTGTATCTTTGCCATATATCACATCTACACAAGCTTTGGATGTAGGTATTACTTCGTTTAGTATCTCGATAGGACAAGGCAAAGAGTCATCTTCTAGTCCTGCTGATGTCATATTTATCACCAAATCATATCTGCTAGGCACAAAATCATCAAAAGTATAAGTATCCAAGCCTTTGGATTTGAAATACTCCAATCTAGCACTACTTCTATTGACTATAGTAAGATTATAACCAGCTTCTTGAAGTATAATAGCTGTAGATTGAGCAGTACCACCAGCACCTAGAAATAGTACGCTTTTTATATCTTTGAACTCTGATATGGCTTTGAGAAATCCATTGGCATCTGTATTGTATCCATATAGTAGATTATCTCTTTTTACTATAGTATTGACGCTACCTACCTTTTGGGCAAAGGGGTCTAATACATCACAAGCTTGATATGCGTGGGTCTTGTGAGGTACTGTGATATTGATACCACTTAGGGATAAATCATCAAATGCCTCTTTGAGTGTTGAGCCGTCTTGTAATAGATGACGAGTATAGCAACCATCAAATCCCAATCCTCTAAATGCTAGATTGTGCATAAGTGGAGATTTGGAGTGAGATACGGGGTTACCGAATATTGCAAATAGTTTTTTGGACATTTTATTCCTATCTTTTTTAAAAGTTTATTATTTTTTAGCTGTGTTACCTATTAATTGACGATAAAAGTATAAATATACTTGACTTTAATCATCAAAAATAGTATTATTACGCTAAATTATAAAGGAGATAGATGATTTATTCTTATGTTAGACAGATACCTAGTTTAGTTAGTTTGGTAGGACAGCAAAGAGATATATTGTCTTTTGCATTGACTAGAGGCTTGGATATAGATAAAGAGGTTATGGAGTATGCTAGTAAAAACTTACCTATAGAAGATAGGGGCGAGTTTGAGACTTTTTTGCAGTCTATGAGTAGTGATGATAGTGTTGTAGTCTCCAATCTATCTATCTTTAGTGATAAACTAGAAGAGATTATCAAGGTTATTAATTGTATGTTGAGTAGAGGTATAGGTGTTTGGGTAGCCAATTCACAGATACTTCTGGATGAAGATACAAAGATGGTAGAGATATTTCCTCTGCTCAATGATTTGCGTGAGGCTCAAAAGCAAAAGACAAACCAAATAGGCAGACCAAAGGGTAGTAAATCTAACTCGAAGTTTGATATATATCAAGCAGAAATTATAAATTTTCTTAATAGTGGTATGAGTGTAAGTGCTATTGCTAGAGAGCTTGGTGTAAGTCGTAGCTCACTCAAAGATTATATACAATCAAGAGACATCAAGACTTTATTAGCTGGTGAATGGGTAGATATTAAATCAAATAATCATAGAGGATTGGACAATGTAGTACTTATATGTCCATTTGAAAAAGAGAAAAAAAAATTAAAGGTATCATAATATGGAAACAACAGAACAACCAAAAATAAAAGGCAAAGAGTATTTGAAAGATTGGATACCTTATAGCGTAAAGAGGTATTGGGCTTATTTGGCTGCTACTATTGTAGCATTGGGTATGCCGTGGATTACGATTAATGGAAATCATCTATTTTTACTTAGCTTTGACCAAAAGAAGCTTCATCTAGCAGGTATAGCATTTGATATGCAAGAGCTTTACTTGATGCCATTTTTACTTATGTTGCTATTTTTGGGTATATTTGCTGTTACTGCTGTTGGTGGTAGGGCATGGTGTGGGTGGGCTTGTCCACAGACTATATTTAGAGTTATATATAGAGATGGTATAGAGACAAAATTATTGGGTCTGCGAAAAAGAATAAAGAACAAACAAAAAGACCCTGATATGTCCAAGATAGAGAACCAAATTAAATATGTAGTAGCTATATTGCTTTGGTCTGTGATAGCATTTGTAGCTGCTGCTGACTTCTTGTGGTTTTTTGTGCCTCCTGAAGATTTCTTTAAGTATCTAGCTGACCCTTTTGAACATACTATACTATTTGGTTCATTGATAGGTATTGCTCTATTTATTATATTAGATGTAGTATTTATCAAAGAGAACTTTTGTGTATTTATATGTCCATATAGCCGTGTACAATCTGTATTGTATGATGAT
>DAOVZV010000298.1 GCA_030634925.1 Sulfurovum sp. | reverse complement strand
TCACAAAATGGTAAGTATCGCATTTGATGAGAGTCTTACAATGAAAAACTATTTTGCTAATGCCAAAATAGAGCTTACTATAGAGCAGATAAGAGATATTGATTTTGATGAAATTTATGATAATATAGAAAAAACAGAAGAGAACCTTTGGTTACTTTATAACAAATTTGAAGATAGTACAGATATTTACGAGATACAACTTTTTGATTTAATTGATAATACATTGGATAATTTTGCAAAAATAAACAATATATTGGGATATTTTGAGAGTCAAATTATACAAGTTAATAGAGATTCTAATTGATGGAGATAGAACAGACTAATAAGTACACTAGAGAACTCAAAAAAGTTATAAAAGCACCAAATATAACTACATCAAAGATAGATGAAATAATCAATACCTTTATATCCAATCCTAAATCAAATGCTTTAGATACAAAAATAATCAGAGGATGTTCAGACTATAAAAACTTACATCAAATTAGAATTAACTCTGATTATAGGATTCTATTTGAGATAGTAGATAATCTAATGATATTAAGACACATAGGCAAACACAACTATATAGAAAAAAGGACTAAGGATTGTTGAGAATATATAATGCTAATGTTAAAATATTAACAAAATTAAGGAGTTGAGATGGAGATATTGAGAGAACACGCAGAGGAGCAGTTTGCTCATGAATTAGATGAGCTAAAAAAACAAGAAAAACATAAAATCCCTGTCAATTGGGAGATGAGTCCTCTATCTGTCTTGACATATCTAATGGGTGGAAAACTAGAGAATGGATTTGAAATATCACCTAAATATATAGGCAATAAAAGATTGATGGAGATAGCCATCGCTACACTTACCACAGATAGAGCGTTACTACTATATGGTATCCCTGGGACTGGTAAGTCTTGGGTATCAGAACATATAACAGCAGCAATATCAGGCAACTCCAAAAGATTGGTGCAGGGTACAGCAGGAACGAGTGAAGAGGCTATTAGATATGGCTGGAATTATGCACAGCTATTAGCTCATGGACCATCCAAAGATGCACTCGTAGAGACTCCTGTGATGAGGGCTATGCAAGAGGGAAAGATAGTAAGATTAGAAGAACTAACTAGAGTACCTGCTGAAGTACAAGATACTCTCATCACAATATTATCTGAAAAATCTATGCCTATACCAGAACTAAATACCCAAATACCAGCAGTACAAGGCTTCAATCTAATAGCCACAGCTAACAATAGAGATAAAGGTGTAAATGATTTATCAGGTGCATTAAAAAGAAGATTTAACACCGTGATATTACCAGTCCCAGCCACACAAAAAGATGAACTAGAGATAGTAAACAATAGAGTATCATCTACTTCCGAAAAACTAGGTCTGCCTATAGAAAAAGACTCATTTGAGCAGATATACAAGATAGTAACGATATTTAGAGAGATGAGAAACGGTGTCACAGCAGATGGCAAAACCAAAATCAAATCCCCATCAAGCACCCTAAGCACAGCAGAGGTAATATCTGTAGTAAATCAAGGATTATCACTATCAGCACACTTCGGAGATGGTGTCTTAAATGCAGATGACCTAGCATCAAGCCTAATAGGAGCGATAATTAAAGACCCAATAGCAGACACAATAGTATGGAAAGAGTACCTAGATAGTGTTATGAAAAAACGAAAAGAGTTCAAAGATGTGTATGCATCTTGTCGTGAGTTGTTGTAGGTGTTATTTGAATAGTTCACTGTGAGAGCCTATGTCTATTAGTTTGAGTGTCTCATTTTCTATTTGGTAAATTAGTAATATATCAGGTTTGATATGGCATTCTCTAAAGGCTTTCATATTACCAATAAGTTGATGGTCTTTATATTTTTTTGAAAGTATTTCATCACTTAGAAGTGTATAAACTACATCAATATATGCTAAATCTTCCTCATCATTTAATTGTAGTTTTTTATAACTTCGTTTGAATTGGTTGGTTTTAAAAAGACGAAACTTTATCAAGATTTTAAATCTTTCATCATATCATCAATACTATCATGATAAGAACCCTCTTCATTTTTTGCCTCTTTTATAGCTTGTTCTAGTCTTGATGTAGGTACTTTCAATTCAAAAGGAATACCCTTTTCTGCGATAATCTTTTTGAGAATATTCTCTGCATCAAATTTCAAACTTTCATCCACTCTCGCTCTGACCGTTGCATTTAAAGCCAT
>DAOVZV010000083.1 GCA_030634925.1 Sulfurovum sp. | reverse complement strand
TTTGCTATTATTATCGAAGATGAAGATGAGATACCACAAAATAATATTTTGGGTATCTAAATCTTGTAACTTATGATATAATAATAACTGATAATACAAAATACTTTTACAAAAAGGATAGCTTTATGTTTAAATTTCAACGAATAAGTATATTTATGGTTTTACTGTTTTTAAATGGTTGTATATCTATCAACAACGAAACCGTAGATGGTGCAGGAACACCTGATATTACAGAGTGTTCTGCCATAGATGGTGTACTTGATGGCAAAGATTTTGTGCCTAGGACTACATTGGCAGAGAACCAACTAGATGGTAGAAGTCATCCTGATTTGTTTTATATAGCGTGGGCAGAGCTTAATGATAGAGTAGATTTGAGATTTCCTGAAAAGGGATATGATGATAGTGGATTTGAAGATAAGCTTTTGGTATCTCGTAAAGATGACAATGGCTCATACTCTACATGGCAAATATATCCTCCACTAGATGAGAATTGTCAAGATTTGGAAAAAGTAAGAATACAGAGTTTTGATGTAGCACCAGATGGCAAGAGTCTCTATTTGTCTATGAGTAAACCAGTATTTACAGAAGATGATACAAACAAAACTAATGATTTGAACCCAAATAGAGAACTAGGTATATTCAAACTAGATATAGCTAGTCAAAAGATAACTTCTGTGAGTGATGATTATACTATTAGCTATAGTTATCCTACATATATAGGAGATGACAATACTACAGGACACGAGATGCTTCTTGTCTCAAAGACTGTGACAAAATCTGATATTCCAATTAACTATAAAGTGGTATTGAAAGATGAGTATGATAGAGCTCCAACACCTCTAATACACAAGCTAGATACTGTAACCAAGAGTGTTACACGGATAGGATTTAATAACTCTCATCAGACAGAAGCTACAGTTATCAATAGAGATGATGATATACCTCTTGTAGTATTTACACAATGGGAACATCAGGCTACAGTCAATCGTTTCTCTCTATGGAAGATGCAGATAGATGGTAGTGATAATTTTATGTTTTTTGGTCAAGAGGCATCTACAGATGCTGGGACTCAAAATCTTTATCAAGCACGACAGATAAAGAGTGGAAAGTACAAAGACTATATCATAATGGGTCAATCAGGTCGTACAGGAAATAGTGGACAATTCTTGGCAGAGGGTCATATACTAATGGCAAAAAGAGATAATCTCGACCTTAGAAGTGATAAAATATTTCTATCCAGAACCAAAGACTTGGGTGATACGGAGAGTGATATAGCTAGAACTCCTGACCACTACAACGACCAGAGTTTTGTATATGCGTATAGAGGAAGCAATGAAAATTCTTATGGAATATATATCAAAGACTATCCATCAGAACTAAATGCTTCTATAAATGATGAAGCAGGTGAGCTGGTTATATCAAATGATAGCTATCATTTTATGCAACCTAGAAGTTTCTATCCACCTCAGAGCAAAAAAGTAGCTCCTGGAAGTAGTGATTTGAGTGAAAATAGAGTATCTTTTACCAATAATAATCTTGATGGTAAATCAGGATTTTTGGTTCATACTTTGGGCTTCTCTGATAATGGTGTCCAAAATCAGCTAAATGGTATAGATACAGATGAACTAAGAATGCAGTTTCAGATACCATCTCACCACTTTTCAGACTCCTATGCTATCGGTATGGAAAAGAGTCAAGAGCTTAGTATTCCATCTAGTGGATTTATCAAGCCAGAGAGTGATGGGTCTATGGGTGTGATACTCAAAGAGGGTCTATATATATGGAAGCTTCACAAGAGGTTTGCATTTACTGCTGGAAATAGTGATAATGGAGATATATGGATACCAATCAGAGTAGAGAGACAAGAGGTGAGCTTTGTACCAAATAGGGTCAATGCATGTAATCAGTGTCATCAAGATAGAAATCAAGATATAATAGACAAATATGAAGACTACCACTCTATAGCAGAAGATAAGATGAAAGGCACTCTAGCCGATGTCATAAATACAGATAATGATATATCTGAATACAACACCTCATCTCATATACCAGATTTCCACAAAGATATAGTACCTCTATTGTCAAAGAGTGGATTAAGTAGTGGTAAGTCTTGTATAGATTGTCACAATGCTACAGACAAACTAAATCTATCCAACAAGACAGGTATTGATGTCAAAAATATGACATATAGAAATCTAGTATTAGGAGCTCACAAGATAAAAGATAGTGATACTCTATTGCCATATCTATATGGTACTATCAATCCTATGGGTATGGATGATGATTATCATCCTGCTCCGTTCTTGTGGTCGCTATTGCTCAATGATGATTTGAGTATGACATCAGATGACAATCATCCTAGTAGTTCTAGCAGAAACCTAGATAGAGATGGAGATTATGGAGCAGAGTTTAGTGATGAGGTAAATACAGAGATAGCTCGTATCAATACTATATATGACCATAGCAAACACTGGTCTATAGATGATACACAATCACTTATAGAGTATAGTACAAATAGACTAGCAGTTGGTCTCTCAGACAAGATTACATTCAAGCAAGATAGTCTAAAGACTGATACACCACAAGCACAAAAAGCATATCAAGCATTGGTGAGAAAATGCTACTCTTGTCACAATACACATAACAAAGGTGGATTAAACGACAAAGAGTTTACAGATATAATCCCAAAAGAAAAGAGATTTGCAGATGATACATATATGCGTGATAGCATAACTAGATTTGCTATTTATAAGCATATATCAGACAAAAATGATACTAAATACTCTCAATATTTATGGGAGAGTAATATCAATGAGTCAAAAAGTAGAACACTAGATTCAGCTCTTTATCGTGTAGATTTTGATGATATAAACAATTCAGAGATATTGGTATATGCAAGAGGATATTACAAAGGTACTGACGGTAACCAAATCCCTCTAAATGATACTATCAAAGCACATAGTGGATATATGAGTGAGGGGGATAGTGATTATATGGCTATATCAAATTGGCTCAATAATAAAGCTATGATAAATACAGTACCTACTCTTCATAATATGACCAGTTCAATAGAGATTAAAGAGTATGATACTCCTGCCTATATAGGTGAAGATTTGGTTTGGAGTGATGGAGATGATGAGCTATCTCAACTATTCTTGTCCAAGGAGAATAGTAGTGAGCATATATTCAATGACTCTATGTTGGCACTAGAGTATATAGACTTCGTATCAGCAAAACTAAAAGCTTACGCGATGCTAGGAGATAGAGGAGAACATAACTTTACATTTAGCATAAGTGATGGACTAGATAGTGGAATAATATATAAAGTACCAGTCACAATCACCACAGACTATATAGTACCAGTACCAAGTGAAATAATGCCAAAATCTTATCTATTTTTCACAGATAGAGATACAGGTATGCTCAAAAAGCTAGATAGCAATGGTACAGAAGTAGATATAGGTTTGATAGATGGATTTAGCAATGAATGGACTACGGTATATAGACGAGCTGATAAGGGTTGGCTATACTTTATCAATCAAGAAGAACAGAAGATATTTGTAGTAGATGAGACAACAGCAGAAATCAAATTTGATATTACTCTCGACCACTCTCCAAACAAAGTAGGCACAAGCCACAAACAGACTCTATATCTAGTATGGTGGAGACCAGCAGAGGGAGAGATAGGAGATGCCAACTATAGTGCAGGAGAGTTAGAGGGATTATTGGAGTCTAAACTAAGTGATGATAGTACAAGAAATGGTGATTTCTATATCAATCTAGGAAATGGTGAAGATGATGAGACAACTATCATTCCAGAGTGGAGAACCAAACTACTAGATGGTGGAAATACACTAGATGTATATGTATGGAGAAGAGCTACATTTATGACAAAGCTAGTCAATGCAGGAGTAGATAGGATGAATGTACTCAATCTAGTCACAGGTAAACCAAAATATCTAACAGATTTCAATTTCACAGCTCAAACTATTGATAGTGTAGATTATAACGCATTTACTTATGCAAATGTCAGAGCCATAGTAGTAGCAGAAGATGGTGCATTTTATGGTTTCAACAAAGACCTAAACGACGCACCAGAAGCATTTAGCTTTGACCCACTTACCAAAATACAAAAAAAGGTAATCACTCCTCAATGGGTACAAGACTACATAGACAACTACCTAGACTATGCTACACCATTCTTTGTAATAGAACCTAGGGAGAGTAACTAATGAATATTAAAACTTTTATCATAACCGTAATAATGCCATCTATACTATGGAGTGGAGGAAAAGGTGTAATCCAAGTAGATACCACACCTTGTCCTATCATAGAAGAGAGACCACTATTTTATTATGCAGGACTAAAGGCTGGTACACTTGGGGTAGGAGTAGATTTTTCCATCCCTCTTAGCCAATTATTTTCCCTAAGACTAAATGTAAATGGACTCAAACTAAATATAGATACATCCAAAGATGGTGTAGATTATAATAGTGATATAGAGCTACTCACAGCAGGTGCTATGATAGATTACTATCCATTTTATGATGGGTCATTTCATATCACAGCAGGTGGATATTATTATGCCAATAGCGTAAGAAGCCATGGCACACCTGATATAGGTAACTATACAATAGCTAAATATAACATATGTTATGCCTTAAATACAAGTTCTGAATTGGGTTTTGTAGATGTAACTATAGATTTCCCTGAGTTTGCTCCGTATATAGGTATAGGATATGGAGGAAGAGAGATAAGTAAAGGGTGGAATTGGGGAATAGATATAGGAGTTATGTATCATGGAGAGGGAGATTTGACTCTAACAGAAAACTCAATTGATATACTAGAAGTTGATAGAGCTAGAGAAGAAAAAAATATGCAAGATGATGTTAGAGACATCCCAATATATCCAGTAGTAATGATAGGTATCACCTATCGTTTCTAAAACATAATACAAGGCAAACCATGAGAATACTTTTATTGATTTTGATAGCGATGAGTGAAGTTCTAGCTTTTAACTCTTTTGAGCATATCAATATCAACAGACGAGACTTCACACTTATCAAAGATAGCTATGATATATACGATAGCAAGGGTACAGTGATGAAACTCTATAGCGAAGAGAACAATAAAGACTTGATATTTATATTGAGTCTGATACTACATGATAGCACAGGTAGCTGTGCCAACAAAAGTGTAGAAAACGGTACTTATGTCATCCAAGACTCCAACATAACACTATATCACAGTTGGAACAGAGTAGGCAGAGCCTATGACGCTCCGTATGGTGCGAGGATAGACAAATATATGATAGATAGAGGAGGAAAACTCCAAAAACTCTCATCAAAAGTCTATATCGAAAGCAGTAGAAAAAACTACGACCCAAAATCAGGAATGAAGTATCTATTTAAAAAGCCTCAAAACCAACAACAAAAAGACCAACTAAAAGATTATATAAAATCCATAGAGAAAAAATATAAATCCAGCTTTGTATTTGGAGATGAAGCCAAAAAACTTATCAAAGATGTAAAAGACGCACTAGATAAAGGGATTTGGGGAAAGAAGTAAAAGTAAACTAAGATAAACTATCTATCTCATCTTTAGTTAATCCTGTAGATATTTTATTAAATATATTTGCTTTATTCACAATCTTCCTTTTATATATTGTATCATAATCCAAAAACATATCTCTATTGTTGAACAAAGAGTGAATTATTCATAAAATATTGAATGGCTTTTAACAAGTGTTCACCCAAAAAGCTTTTGAGTTCTTCTTGTGGCAGGACGAGGGGCACGCGTTTCACTTGGAATACGCGTTTTCGCCACTGGGTTACGAGATGCTGATTCTCATCCCCTTTTTCGGCGGTGAGTGGAAGGGCCTCGCCATGAAACTGCTGTTATGGACCGCTCCGGGACAACCCGGACGGCTTTGCTCGGTGGACCCTCACAACCGATTTCGGGGAGTTCCCCGCCCCCCTACTCCGCCTTC
>DAOVZV010000059.1 GCA_030634925.1 Sulfurovum sp. | reverse complement strand
TACCTTTACTATTGTAAGCCGTTCCTGCACTACCATCTGTATGACTAACTCATATAGTACAAAGAGGTAAAATATGCATTTGTACCAAGGCTTCTTTACAGTCTGACAACATTTCATCTAGCCACGTCTCTGATGGAGTTCCCAAGGATACCTCTTTTTGATAAAAGCTTATCATAGGTTGAAGCTCATGAGCTAGGGTAGATATAACCTCTTTTGCCCAAAATGTATCTATATTCCAAACACCAGCTACTGTATTTGCAAACATTACACTATCTACATAAAACATCAATCTCTCATTAGACGCTGTAAATAGACTTCTCTCATGATTATCTTTTGACCAATAAAAACCTATTACTCCACCATTTGGATTATTGTCTTTGTCTATATCTGTGAGCAAAATAGTTATCTCATCATCTATAGGTATCATACCTCGATTAGTCCCCCACTCTTCACCATATATATTGGTTACCCAGTCATATATATCATTGTCTAGTCCACTCTTTAGGAAACTATCTGCTAGAACATCTACCATATCTTGTGTTACACAATTAGCTTTGCTACAACCATCTCCACTATCAAAACTATCATCTGATACCCATACATTTAGTGTCTTTGTTCCCATATTTGTAGCGATAGTTGATATTATCTTTTTGGCACTAGCTGTTGTAGTAGATGTCCCATATTGATTTAGATAAAATGTCTTTGAATTACCAACTATATCTTCTCTTCTAGGAGATATATCACTAATAGGCATCTCTTTGGCTTCTGCTACTAGAGCAGAAGATTGAAGCTTGAAATCCTCTACATAATCAGGAGTATCTATGATTTTGGACTCTTCTATTATAGGTATTGTTCCCACTACCTTTAGACTCTTTGAAGCTATAATATCAGTAGTTACAATAGGCGTAGTAGATGAGTTGGCACTATTACTTAGTATCAGATATAGACTCTTTGGTGTATTACCTAGACTAATACTACTATTTATGCTAGTATCAGAACCCAATACCTTAAGCTGATAATCACTCTCTACTGTCGTATCTGTAATAGTTGTAGTACTAGTAGTGCTTACAGGCTCAACAAATGGTATTATCACAGGCTCTGATGCTGTAGATGTATTAGTTGTTGTCGTTGTATCTGTAGCTGTGGCTGTAGATATTGGAGTTGAATAAGTAGTCGTTGTTGTAGCAGTTGTCGTTGGTATTGTAGTCGTAGTCTCTAGCTTATAATTTGATGATACTACATTGACAATAATAGTATCTGTAGCAGTAGCTCCCTTATCATCTGTCACAATCAGTGTCAAAGTGTGTGCACCAGTTATATCTGTAGGATAAGAAAATATACTCAAAGATGACAAAATACGAGTTCCCTCTCTCCATTGATAGCTCTCTATATCTCCATCATCATCTCTTCCAGTCCCTCGCAGTATTAGAGATTGATTGAGTGTAACAGTTTGGTCTATACCAGCATTGGCTATAGGTAAATCATTTATCTCTTTTGGTATTCTATCTCCACAACCAGTTATGATTAGAGTAGAGTTTATTGCTAGTAGTGTTGGTAGTCTTTTAAAGTACATTCTTTTTCCTTATAAATAGTCCTAAAAATTTTTCCCATAGAGTCGTTCGAAAGACTCCTTTTTTGTAATTTTTATTTATATTATTGTGTATATTGACCTTTGAGATATATCTATCTAGTTTGGCATTTGCTTGTTTTATATATCTAGGATTGAAATCATTTCGCATCCAAAACCTTCTCTATCTCATTCATAGCATCCTCATTTTTGAGTCTAAATTTAATCTCAATCCTCCTAGATGCTTCTTTGTCCTCTACTCCTCTTCTTTTGATTGTATCCAGATATGCCCTACCTGAGGCTATCATCAATGGTCGAATATTATATCTACTACTAAAGTCCAAAGTAAGTAGATACTCCATAACTGCCAATGCCCTATCTTGTGAAAGCTTTAGATTGAATATATAGCTTCCATCACTATCTGTATGACCCTCTATGATGATTTTGTCCAGATGTTTTCTTATTTTCCTATTTCTTACGAGAGTCCCGATATACTCTTCAAAAGATTTTTTTAGCTCCACCTTTGCTTCTGATTTGAGTACAGATTCACCTCTATCAAACAGTATATTTGATGCCAATCTAAGTGAACCTGTCTTTTTATCAATATCTATCTTATCGCCCAATGCTCTCTTTAGTGCTTCTACTACTCTAAGCTTGATACCAGTTAGAGATTTTATCTTTGCTTTTTGTGATTGCAAATTTGCTAAAAGTGAATTATATTTAGTCTGCTTCTCATCCATAGCATTGAGTAGCTTTAGTAGTTTATCATCTGTGATTTTGACCTTATCTTTGCTACTGCTCAACTCATTTGAGAGTATCAAAACTCTACCCTTGTAATCATCTAGACTTTTTTTGCTATTTTTTAGACTATCAACACTCTTTTTTATCTCTGTATTTGCGATAATTATCTTATCTTGAAGCTGTGCTTCTCTAGTATTACTCTCTACCAACATCTTGTTTAGTTTTGCTATCTCATCAATCTGAAGCCTTAGCATTCTCTCATTTTTGGTTAGATTTTTGTTCTTTTGATTTAATAGTACTTCTGTAGTACTTAGTTCAGATTTAAGTATCAATGATTTGGATACAATAGCCCCAATCAACAAGATAAATACAAAAAGTAATCCTGCCATCAAATCTGCATAAGATATCCAAAAATTATTATCTTCATTAGTATCTTTATCCAAAAACATAATTATTGCTTTTCTTGCTGTTTGAGTATAGCCATATTTTTGATAATTAGCTGATTTTGTTCTGATATAATATGAGCAAATTCACTAAGCTTCTCTACCGATTGTCCAACCTCTTTGTCTATATTGTCAAATGTATAATCCACACTCTTGTCAAACCTCTCCATAGATTTCTGTAGGCTTCTCATATTTTCATTGAAGCCCTCTATGTTCTGCTCCATATTTGCATTGGCTACTACACCCTCTTTTTTGACATTGATACTATTTAGAGTATTATTCAAATCCGTTGATGCCTTTTGCATATACTCTGTAAGTGTAGTGAAGTTTCTAGTAGTATCATTCATAATAGTTGTGAAGTTTTTGAGATATTGGTCATTTAGTTGTTTGATAAATTCCATATTAAACATCTCTTTGAATGTCTGTACTATCTCTTGGTCTTTGAGTTCACTTTGCATGTGTTCATGCTTGATTAGTTCAGACTTTTTCCATACACGAGAGGTATATGTCCTCTCCAAATCTATAATCTGCCTATCTATCTTTCCCATACCTCTTTTTTCAAAGTATGTCCATATTAGAGACAACATAATACCATATATAGACGCATAAAAAGCCGTACCAATACCTGACAAAAGTACAGATATTTCACGGTCAAGTGAGCCTGTATCTTTGACTGTAAAATCTGGCATAGACAACGCAATAGCTATAAAAGTACCCAATATACCTAGCATAGGAAATACAGATGGAGCAACCTTTGCAAAATTATCATTACGAATATCTTGATAATACTCTGCGATGAACTCTTTGACATTCAAAGTAGATTTGGTCTTACCCATAATAGTCAAAGCATTTGCACGAAGAGCTGTTTGTAAATTCTCTTCCATAGTATATGATGAGCTTTTGATATAACAAACAGAGTAGTTGGCATTATGCTTGATAAAAAATGCAAATACTATAAATATAAATGCCACTATACTCAAAGTATGTATCTCTACCTTGAGATGAAATATCCCAAGATATGCCAAAACAAGCCCCAATAAAAATAAAAAAGGTATAAGTAAAATCACAAATGAATGAGAAGCACAAGAGGTTGATTTTTGGTTGGCAAACTGTTCCATATAATTATCCTAAAATTTAATTTAAAGAATGATTATATCTAAAAAAATTTAATGCTTCTTATAAGATGTTGTTATTATTAATTAATATGAAAGATTTAACAGATAATACCTCCACCCAAAAGTCTATCTCCATCATAAAAAGCAGATATTTGACCAAAAGCCAATCCAAATACAGGCTCTTTAAGTTCCACCTTTGCCGTGTCACCATCTATACTCACCCTACAAGGCACAGCAGTTGTACGATAACGAACCTTGACAAAACAATCAAATTCTACCAAATCTTCAAACATATTCAACTCCTTTACACTAAAACTATTTACCTCTAGCTTCTCCTTTGTCCCCACTACTATCTGATTGGTATCTGCTTTTATCTCCAATACAAAATGAGGGTCATGAGCTCCATTGACGAAAAACCCTCTCCTTTTTCCTATCGTATAGTGCATATAACCTTTATGACTTCCGACCACATTACCATCAGTATCAAGAGTCTCTCCCTCTCTATCTATCTCCATGTGTCTAGCCAACACTTCATCATAACTATTCTCCACAAAACATATCTCAGAACTCTCTTTTTGAGTAGCCAAATCTCTTAGCACCTCTATATCCGAAGCATAAGCCTTCACATCATCCTTGACCCAATCAGCCAGAGGAAAAACAAGCCGAGGCAATACCTCTTTTCTCACCTTTGACAAAAAATAACTCTGGTCTTTATTGTGGTCTTTTGCCATATAAATATACTCACCATCACACCGAATATAATGCCCAGTAGCCACACTCTCTATCCCCAAACTATCAGCAAATTCCACCATCTTACCAAACTTGATAGTCCTATTACATATTACACAAGGATTAGGAGTAAGCCCCTCTCTATAACTCTGCACAAAATAACTATAAACCTCTTCATCAAACTCACGACTCAAATCCAAAAAATGTATATCAATACCCAAATAATCCCCAACCCTTTTGGCTTTGGCAAAGTTCTCTTCATGGTATCCCTCTTTGTCATGAAGCTTCATATAAACACCCTCAACCTCATAACCATCTTTTTGTAACAATATAGCACTCACAGTAGAATCCACACCACCACTCATACCCACCAAGACTCTCTTCTTCATCTTCATCCTTGATTTATCTTTTATTGGCTTATTATACTATAATACCTATAATCTTTGGAATTACTTGGTATTTTGCTATAATATCTAAATTAATACAAGGAGAAAATATGTCAGCTATTATTAACCACTCCTATTTGGACTTTTTTACTATTGCCGTAGATGCTTATAAAAGCCAAAATAAAAGTATCTATCGTAAGCTTATGACTACTATTATTGGTACATATAAAGCTCTAACTAATGAGATAGAACTCTCTAGTTCTTATATTGATGCAAGTAAAAAACTACACTACTCAGATAATGAATTAGAAGACTTTTATGAGAATATATATGATTCTATAGATATTATCAAACTTTACAAAAAACAGCTTCAAGAACTAAAAAACCAAGAGGCTCTTTTTGATGATTTATATGAAGTAGTAGATAAACTACATCTATTTATGGTTGAACACTTACACCGTATATCTACACTTGAAGCCAAAACCATACAACAGAAGTATGCCAAAGCTTCATAATGGATATTGAAAAATCAAAAGATTATGAACGAACTTTCAAACGGATTACAAAACGACATATCTTGACAAAAGAGAGTATCCAATCAGCAATAGAACTTTTTGAAACTGATAACTTAAATCATCAATTACAACTAAAAAAAATCCAATGTAAACATGATAAAAACCGTCATTCTATACGCATTCCCAATACACAATATCGGATATTAATCTCTATTGAGAATGATATAGCTGTGTTACAATGTATCTGCGACCATGATGAGTATGATATGAGAAACAAACGCTGTTAAAGATTATTTTTTTTTCAGTAAAACCTCAAAGTAAATCACAACTAAAATACCTCTTCACATATCTCTCATCATGAGGGACAGTACAACTAGAACAGTCTTGATGTATAGCACTTTCACTCACAAATTCTCTTCCATTTTTGGCATTTATACGGCATTTGCTATATATCGTCTGCTCTTCTCTTTGTTCTAATCCATTATCATCAAAGATGAAATATGGACAAGCACAGAGATAGCAGTTTAGATTTGTTATATTATGACACTTTTTATTCTCCTTGAAAAGAGGACAAAAGTTAGGCTCATTTATTTGCATATTATCAAATCTAAAATACTCTATTACCTCATCATCACTAAGATTTGAGAGTTTTTTGAGGATATTTTGATGTTTCTTAGTGTGAGAGTCAAACCATTTTTGATATGTCATAAATTGCCTTTTGGTAGTTAGTATAGACTAGCAAAACAAAATCAAAGCTTATTTGAGTACAATCGCACCTATGAAACACTTAAGAGGCTACACTAGAAAATATTTCTCATTATCAGTAATCGCGATGTACTCCACTTTGCATAAGCTCTGTTGGATAGATAGCAATCTACAGTACCATAAAAAAGCCTTCGTTTATCACGAGTATAAAACTTCGCCTCCTTGTTTGTCTATTTTTTATTAAATCATATCTTTGGTGCTATGGCAATATCACCCTACAACTTTATATACATAATGGAAAAAATAGATGACAAAAACAACTTTAAGCCTTGTCGTGGCTACAATACTGATAACCAACACTTATGCAGAAGAGACACTTGAAGATATTGAAGTAGTATCTACTAATAAAACAACACAATCAATTAATGATACGACTTCTAATATTACGGTGATTACTGCTGATGATATTGAAGAGAGAGGGTATTTATCAGTTTCTGATGTCCTCAGAAATGTAGCTGGTATTAGTGTATCTCAATCTGGAGGGATAGGACAACAGAGTTC
>DAOVZV010000078.1 GCA_030634925.1 Sulfurovum sp. | reverse complement strand
ATAGAAGAGCTGTTTTCTATTTTGAGTTGGGCTTTGCCGTATTCGTGGCTTGAAGCTGATACGACGCTACCTCCAAAATGTTGAGTGATAAGTTGCATACCATAACAGATACCCAAAATCGGTATTCCCAACTCCCAAACACCATCATCTGGCTTGTAGGCATCTTCTGCATACACAGAAGCAGGACCACCTGAGAGGATAATACCTTGTGGATTTCTAGCTTTTATATCGGCTAGAGACTCACGATATGGTACAACCTCTGTATATACACCAGACTCTCTGAGCTTTCTTGCTATGAGTTGTGTATATTGTGAACCGAAGTCTAGGACTAATATAGGTACTTGTTTCATTTGCTTTCCTTGATTAATAAAAATAG
The DNA here is from genome assembly GCA_030634925.1 of Sulfurovum sp. Taxonomy (GTDB): domain Bacteria; phylum Campylobacterota; class Campylobacteria; order Campylobacterales; family Sulfurovaceae; genus Sulfurovum. Next base: position 5,716 of record DAOVZV010000078.1, on the reverse strand, counting down.
ATTTAAGCTCCAAAGCCAAATATCATAAACTGAACATACCATATTGCTACAGATACTATATATCCTATCAATACAGTCCATGCCAATTTCATATGAGATGCAAATGTGTATATACCGTGTAATTTACCCATCACACCAACACCAGCAGCAGAACCAAATGATATAAGTGAACCACCAACACCTGCTGTAAGTGTTACAAGCATCCATTGAGCGTGAGCATCAACTCCCATATCTGGACTAGATTTGAGTACAGCTGACATTACAGGTACATTATCTACAATCGCTGACAAGAAACCTACACCGATATTGACCGTCGTCGCTCCAAACTGTGCATATAAAGCTGTGAAATACTCCAAGAAGCCCAAGAAGTGTAAACCACCAACAGCTGCCAAAATACCAAAGAAGAATAGTAGAGTATCATTTTCTATTTTAGATATAAATCCAAATACATTTACCTCTTTACACTCTACTCCATCACTATCATATCTAGTCTCTTTACTCATCTTGTATATATATAATTTGAGTATCGCTAGACCAAACATCATACCCCACATAGCAGGAAGGTGAAGAACTTGATGAGATGTTACAGCAGAAGCTATAGTAAATGCAAATAATCCCATAATTACCTTACCACCAGCAGATATAGCTACTGGCTTTTCATCATCAGAAAATGGTGGTTTATCATTTGGAATAAATCTACTCAACAATATAGCAGTAACAAACCAACCAACTATAGACGCAGGGAATAGATACAAGAAATCTACAAAACTACCTTTTCCATCTACCCATACCATAAGTGTCGTAATATCTCCAAATGGACTCCACGCTCCACCTGCATTGGCAGCAACGACGATATTGACTGCTGCTGGTACGATAAATGCTCGGTTATCTTTGTCTATAGTAATCAATACTGTAGATAGTATCAAAGCAGTAGTAAGGTTATCAGCTATTGGAGATATGAAAAACGCCAAAATACCTGTAATCCAAAATAGCTTTTTGTAGTTATAGCCTTTTGATACCAAACGGTAACGCAAAGCAGAAAATACATTTCTATCTATCATAGCTTCGATATATGTCATCGCTACAAATAAGAAGAAGAAGATACCTGCTATCTCAACTATCAGTATCTCCATCTCTGCGTGTAGGTGTTTGCCATCTAGTCCATTGATAGCATAATATGCACCAATAAGCATAAAGATAATAGTACCTGCAAATAGTGCTGGTTTTGCCTTGTTTATATGATATTTATCTTCTGTAGCTATAAAATAGTATGCGACTACAAATATCGCTAGTGAGACTATTCCCACCCATGTTGTTGTCAAATCAATTGCTGTGCCTACCTCGTGTGTCATCGTTTCTCCTAATTGTTTTGTGTGCCATATATGCTGGAACATTTAGTGTTCCATATAGTGCGAACCCAAGGACTCTTTTCTAGCTAATGCTGAATCTACTATTGCTGACGCAGTATTTAGCCTTAGTTCCAAAAGTCGTCCTATATTTCTATTTTTCATATCATAAATCAAATTCTTTGCCTCATGCAAACCTTTTGTCGTCCTGATAATACCTATATCCTCCCACATTACACGGCGAAGCTGTTGTTTATAGATTTTATCACTCTTTTGATGCAGAATATTAGCGTAATCTTTCTCAAATTTAGGTGTTTGGATATTCTCATCTTTTTGGTTTAGTATATAATCAGCAACTCTCTTTGCAAATACCACAGCTTCAAGTAGAGAGTTAGATGCTAGACGATTTGCTCCATGGACTCCAGTCCGAGAAGCTTCACCTATCACATACAATCCGTCCATACCATCAATACAACCATTGGTGTCACAGGCTATGCCACCATTGGCATAATGAAAAGCAGGTGATATAGGGACTCTATCTCGTGGTAACTGATAGCCCAATGTTCCAAATGTCCTAGTGATATTTGGAAACCTCTGTTCAAACCAATCTGCCTCAAACATAGAAAAATCCAAATATGCTTGTTTACCTGTTTTTTGTTTGTAGTCAAATATCCCTCTAGCTACTATATCTCGACTAGCTAACTCCCCTCTATCATCATAATCAAACAAAAATCGTTTGCCATCATCATCAACTACCCAAGCACCCTCACCTCTTAGGGCTTCTGTAAGTAATAGCTTTCTAGCATAAGGAGTATCTACAAATACAGTCGGATGAAACTGCATAAACTCCATATCTTTTAGTGCTATACCCTTTTCTACACATATTCCATGTATATCAGCACTTACAGTCCTAGAGTTGGTATTGTATTCATATAGTGAGCCTACACCTCCACTAGCGATGATAATATGGTCTGCCAATATCGTAGTTGGCTTGTAATTTACACTGGCTTTGACACCATAACAGCGACCATTTTCGATAAGTAAGTCATATACTAGAGTGTTTTTTTGTAGTTGATGTGTATTCTCTACCATCATAAAGTAGTGCATATATCTACCAGTAGCGTCTCCTCCTGCGTGGATAATCCTCTCTACAGAGTGAGCAGCCTCTTTTGTATATAATATATTACCATCGCTATCTTTGTCAAACTCCATACCTCTGTCTATTATATCTTTGGTCGTCTCAATAGAAGTGCGAGACATAATCTCTACAGCTTCTTTGTCATTATGAAATGCTCCTGCTGAGATAGTATCCGATACATGTAAAGGCACATCATCTTCATCTAGTGCCGTCACCATTCCTCCTTGAGCATAAAATGTATTACACTCCCACGGAATATCTTTGCACACAACTAGTACCTTTTTATCTTTTGGTATCTGCATAGCAGAATAGAGTCCTGCGATACCTGCACCTATAATAAGTATGTCATATTTTTGCATTTTTACCCTTATCTTTGAAACTTTAATCTTATATTATATCCTATGACCTCTTACAGAAATTCACATAAGCATCAAAATAAGAACTAATAAACTCTTTTATGATAAAATATCTACAACTTCATACAAACAGCATAACACATGAAAAAATGGCGTTTTGATTTTCGTATTTGGCACTGGTTAAATGCATTTGTAGTTTTAGGACTACTAGGTACAATATTTTTGAGAAAGACTTTTTTGAGCTGGAGAACAAATAGCGAACTAATAGCTCAAAAACTACTAGAGATAGATTTGGAGATTACAGTAGAACAATCAAAGATATTGGCAAAAGCGATAAGAGCTCCAATGTGGGAGTGGCATATCATCTTAGGCTATGCTTTGGCAGTTTTGATTATTTGGAGAATAATACTATTTTTTACAAAAAGTGGTAAAGAAAATTATATCAATTTCAAAGATAAATCATTGCACAAAAAGATGGTTACATTAGGATATATCGGTATATACTCTATTTTATTATTTATGGCTATTTCTGGATTTGTAATGTATTTTTATGAAAGTTTAGGACTAGTCAAAGATACAGTCCATAGTATAAAAGAAGTTCATGAATTTGTATTTATAGGTGTATTGATATTTGTACCTTTACACATAATAGGTGTAATAGTAGCAGATAATACAGATGAAAAAGGGATTATATCAGATATGATAAGTGGTGGAAGCAAGATATAAAGTGAGGGTTTAACCTCGCTTTATAATAATATTATTACCATTTTCTAATGATTTTGTGACAAGATAAACATCTGCTCAATGCTTTGTTATAAGCATCTCTTGATTCATTGTTTTTACCTTCTTCAAAATTCTTCAAAATCTCATTAGCTAGTTTTGTTATAGCTTCAGACTCTGTAACAGCATAGACTTTTGGATTGAAGTTTTTGTTATTAACAGACCCTTCTATGAGAAAAGAATCAATATTTTTGAGGTTCTCTTTTAGGTTTGTTGTTCCTAGCTTTACAATAGTTGCATTGTTACGCAAAAAGCCCTTCTGTATCATACCCATAGCACTCTCTAGTTCATTCATAGTATGAATTCTCTCTGACCTAGTAGCACTATTTCCAAATGCCAAAGTACCCAATATTACACACGATAATACAATTTTTTTCATAATTTTCTCCTAATGATTGTTGATTGAAGTGTATTATAAAAGGTAATAAATCTATTTTGGCTTAAAAAATATATTTAATTATTAAAGATAGATAATTTGAGATAAAAAGATAATAATCACCACAAAAAGAAATGGTAAAATATGACTTTTAAATACAAATGGTTGAATTCCTAGATAAACCTGTGCAAATCCTCTTACTCCAAGCCATAATCCCAAAAATGCCTTGATAGACAATAATATCTGAAAACTACTCATTCCATCATCAGAAATTGTTCCAAATATCTGTGAAAATAGATAACCTCCACTGATTACAGCGATAATCAAGCTAGGTGGTACAACCTTTCTCACATACTTCATAAAAGACTCTCTAATCTCTTTGTGTTCCTCTATGGTATATGATTTTTTGATATGTACCAAAAAGAGATTATCAATAATAAGAAAACCTCCATAGATAAATACAGCAAAGATGTGGATGAGTTTGATAAAAATAAGTGTCATAAGTTAGCCTTGATTTTGGGAGTTTAATATTGAGTGAGGTGTCACTACAATAGTTGTAGTGACTATATTGATTAGAAAATAACTATTAATAGAGTCCAAATTTGCCATCGGCTCTTTTGTACATAACTCTCATAAGTCCTTCATTGTCATTAAATACTATAAATTGTCTCTTTTTTTCTTCTCTAAGTGCATGAATAGCCTCATCAAAATCAAGTGGCTTATGAAGCTCCAAATCCATAGGAACTATCTCAGCATCCTCAATATCAAATTCAGTAACAGCATCAGCTCCTGCATCCATATCTTTGAAGCTCATAATTCTATGACCTTTTATCTTGTCAGCATGTCTTCTTAGTGATTTATTTACTCTATCTATCGCAATATCTATAGCTGCATACACATCTTTATCTACTTGCGTTATAACAATCGTATTTTTATCTTTCAGATTGATAATGAATTCTACTACAAAGCCTTTTCTCCCGTGCTTCTCATTTGCAGATATGACAGTGCTAACTGATATTATATCTAGGTGATACTTAGCCATACTCTCCGTAGCTGTATCAGTATAAGATTTGATAGCCTCTGTAAGTTCAAAATGTCTTCCTGTAATACTTTTGTTCATAATATATCCTTTATATTAAAGTATAGATAATCTGATTATCTATGCTTAATAGTAACTTAAGAAATTTAATGAAAGGTAAATGAACTAAGAGTTATTTTGACCAACTATATGAGCATATCCAGTCTCAGGTTCTATATCTATGGCAAACTTATCATCATCTGATAGTGTGAATGTGATGGTGCAGGTAGTACTTTGATAACCTAGAGAAGCAGAATAAGCAATAGCTGTGAACCCTCTAAATAATCTTCCTAGATTATCAAATCCTATATATTTAGAGCCACTACAACTTCCAGTAAATGCTATATTTTTTATTCCATACTTATGAGTTAAAAATATTCTACTACTTGTATCCTCATCTCCTCTACCATCTTCACATGTTTCTAAACCAGTCCAAATCATCTTTTTGCCATTAAGTGGGTCTATCGCTGCTTCATTATAATCAATATTTCCCTCATAATCCATATCTGAACCAATATATTGATAGTAATTAGTACTTCCACTACAAAAATTAAATCCAATCCTCCACAATGCTCTTTGCCATAAATAGTTATCTACATTATGCTTATTATCTAATAATGCTAAGTGTTGAGTATATCTTAT
>DAOVZV010000219.1 GCA_030634925.1 Sulfurovum sp. | reverse complement strand
AGCTTTTTTATCTCTATTGCATCGCCATTTTTGAGCATCAAATCAGGTGGATTGTTTTTGTTTCCTTGATAGGAGTATATTTTGGCTAAGGCTTCAAGGTTGTCTTTGTCTTGAACATCAAGAAAAGAATTTTTGATATAGTTTTCCAATCCTTCACCCATATTATTGGCTCGATTGTTTCCTTTTGTGATGGTTTCTATATTTGTTTGGTGGTTGTTTATGATATTTGTGAATGATTTGATGATGTTTGACATAAGGACTCCTAATTTTAAAAAGAGTAAAACAAACCCCCCAAACCAAAAGGTATGGGAAGTTATCAAGATAATTATTTGTAGTTTTTAATTGCTTTTTCTAGTATTTCTGTTGCTGCTGCTTTGTCTTTGAAGCCTGATACTTTTACCCATTTGTTTGGTTCTAGCATCTTGTATGTCTCAAAGAAGTTTTTGATACGGTTTAGTGTGTGTTCTGGTACATCTCCTAAATCGTTGATATTGGCGTAGGTTGGGTCTATTTTTACAGTAGGTACTGCTATTAGTTTCTCATCTCCACCACTTTCGTCTTCGGTCATAAGTACACCTACCAATCTACATTTGATGTAAGAACCAGCTTGTAGTGGATAGTCACAAAGTACCAAAATATCAGCTGGGTCACCATCGTCTGATAGTGTATTTGCTACAAAACCATAATTGGCAGGGTAGTGCATAGCAGAGTATAATACTCTATCTACCTCGACAGCTCCTGATTCTTTGTCTATCTCATATTTGATAGCAGAGTTTAGTGGTACTTCTATTATTGCTTTTACTGCGTCTGGATTTTCTCCATGTCCGATTTTAGTTATATCCATTTTGTCTTCTCCGTTTTGATTTTTGGGATTTTATCATAAATTTACCTAAACTACTCTTCTATGTAGTTTTTGAGCTTTCTTCCTACTTTTGGATGCTTTAGTTTCTTGATAGCAGAGGACTCTATTTGACGGACTCTCTCTCTAGTGACGCTAAGCTCTTTTCCTATCTCTTCTAGTGTTCTATCACTCTCATCTGACAATAGTCCAAAACGCATACGAATTACAGCTTTTTCTCTCTCGTTTAGCTGGTCTAGTACATCGTCTATCTGTTTGTTTAGGTCATCTTTTAGTACTACATCAGTTGGACTTAGAGTGGTTTTGTCTTCGATAAAGTCTCCAAATCTACCATCATCTTCATCACCTACAGGAGTCTCTAGGCTCACTGGTTCTTTGGTGATTTTGATTACATTTTTGACTTTATCTACGGACAATCCAACTTCGAGTGCTATAGTATCCAAATCAGGTTCTCTACCTGTCTCTTGTAGATGTTTTCTGATGATTTTGTTGATACGGTTGATAGTCTCTATCATGTGTATTGGAATACGAATAGTCCTCGCTTGGTCTGCGATGGCTCTGGATATGGCTTGTCTAATCCACCATGTAGCGTAAGTAGAGAACTTGTAGCCTTTCTCGTATTCAAACTTATCTACAGCTTTCATCAGACCTATATTACCCTCTTGGATAAGGTCGAGAAATGGCAATCCTCTATTTGTATATCTCTTGGCTATAGATACAACTAGTCTAAGGTTAGATTTTGCCATTCTTGTTTTGGCTATCTCACTTTTCATCTTTCCTTGACGGATTTGCCCCAATATCTCTTGAAGTTTCTCTTCACTAAGGTCAAATCCACCTTTACTAGCTTCTCTAGTCTCAAATAGCTTTTTTATCTCTACATAAGTACTTACCATAGTAGTCTCTGGTACTACATCTATGATGTCCTCTTTGTCCATCTCTAGTATATTGCCTAGTAGCGTGGTATGGTTTGCTTTTAGAGTGTCATTGAATAGTGGTAGTTTGTACTCAAGTCGCTTCAACTCTTTATCAAAACTATCATCACTTTTGAGTGCTGTTTCCATAGCTTTGACTAGTTCGTTGATGAGTTTTGATGTTGGTCCTAGATTTAATAGTGCTGATTTGAGAAGCTCTTTTTTGAATGCTATTTTGAGGCGTTCGTGTACTATCTTGATAGCATCAGTCTCAACTTCCAAAAATTTCTCCAAATCTTCTCTTGACTTCATCCACTCTTTTTTGGCTTTTTCTAATTGTTTGAAGCTATCTACCACTAGTTTGACTCTTTTGTCATCTTTTGGCTTCTTCTCCTCTTCAACATCTACATCAGTATCTTCTCCATCATCTTTGGCTTCTACTTTTTCATCTTCGAAACTCTTGAAAAGCTCTTTTACTCTTCTCTCACGATTGAGTAGAGGTCCTTTGTAGTTGATGATATATCCTATCAAGTAAGGCACAGAACAGATAGCATCTATGATAATATCTTCACCCTCTTCGATACGCATAGACAAATCTACCTCTTCTTCTTTGGTCAGAAGAGGGATTTTGCCCATCTCACGCAGATACATACGCACAGGACTATCAGACCTACTCCACTCTAGTAGCTCTTTTTCTTTGTGCAAATCAAACTCATCTTCATTGCCATCGGACATAAACTTTGCCCTAGCGTCCATTCTCTTTTTTTTGTCTCTAGCAGACATAAATTCGGCATATTCAGAAGCAGAGATAACATCTATCTTCAAATCTGATGAAATTTTATGGATTTTTTTTGCTTGTACTGCTGTTGGTTGCTTAGCAAACTCTTTGGCGATGTTTTCAAATGTAACTACATCACCCTTTTTTTTGGACTTGAAAAGAGTCTCTACACTCTTCATACTATCTTTAATCGCCATTATAAAACCTTTGATGTTTGAGATGAAATGCCTCAGAAATAATTAAGGTGGATTATACCCAAATAATATTAAAATAAGCTCAAATAGGAGTATAAATGTCCAATAAATATCAAACTATAATCATAGGTGCAGGTATTGCAGGTGCTACTATCGCTCACGCCCTATCCCAACAAGGTCAAAAAGTATTGGTAATAGAAAAAGATAGTATAGCATCAGGTGGTTCAGGCTCTGCTGGTGCTTTCGTATCTCCCAAAATAGGCAAAGGCTCACCACTTCAGACACTCACAAATATAGCGTTTGAGTTT
>DAOVZV010000189.1 GCA_030634925.1 Sulfurovum sp. | reverse complement strand
TGTTGGGACTATTGCAGCAGGTGTAGCAAAAGCCTATGCAGACAAAATCATTATTTCTGGTGGAGATGGTGGTACGGGTGCAGCACCTATTGGGTCTATTAGATTTGCAGGTAATCCATGGGAACTAGGACTAATTGAAGCACACAACGCACTAAAAGCCAATAATCTAAGAGGTCAAGTGACACTAGAGACAGATGGTGGACTCAAAACAGGTCTTGATGTAGTCAAAGCTGCTATATTGGGTGCTGAGGAGTACGCATTTGGTACTGGTGCATTGGTAGTTGTTGGGTGTATGATGTTTCGTGTTTGTCACCTCAATACATGTGCAGTAGGAGTTGCGACTCAACAAGAACACCTAAGAGCCAAATTTACAGGTAATGTAGAGAGAGTAATCAACTACTTTACACTTGTAGCCACAGAGGTAAGAGAGATATTAGCAGAGCTAGGATACAACTCACTAGAAGAGATAGTAGGACAAAATCATCTACTAAGCGTAATAGATGATGAATTTGCAAAGAAGTTTAAATTTCAAGAGCTTTTATATGATTTAGATGGTGTCAATACTTGTCAAGTAGAAACAAATGAGCCTTATGATAAAAATGAGTATGAAAAAGAGTTACTAGCAGAGATAATGCCTACAATCAAAGACCCATCTACTCCTATCACTATCAACAAAGAGATAAGTAACCTAAATAGAAGCTTCGGTACTCTAATATCTGGTGAAGTAGCAAATCTATATGGCAACAAAGGGTTAGATGAGTGTACTATTAGACTCAGTATGAAAGGTACAGCAGGACAATCACTTGGTGCATTTCTAGCAGAAGGTGTAAGCATATATCTCACAGGTGCAGGTAATGACTACATAGGTAAAGGTATGAGTGGAGGACGAATTGTCATCACATCTGATAAGTGTGGTGAAGAGTTTGCCCTAGGTGGAAATACTTGTCTATATGGAGCAACAGCAGGAAAACTATATATCAATGGTCAAGTAGGTGAGAGATTTGCTGTACGAAACTCTGGAGCTACTGCTATTGTAGAGGGGACGGGAGACCACCCTTGCGAATATATGACTGGTGGTACTGTAATCATATTAGGTAAAACTGGTGTAAACTTTGGTGCAGGTATGACAGGTGGTGTGGCATTTGTATATGATGACAACAAAGAGTTCTACGAGAAAATCAACCAAGAATTAGTAGAAGCTGTGCGTATTGATACAGAAGACCACGATACAGAGATGTTTGAACTCAAAAGACTACTCAAAGATTATGCAGAAGAGACAGGCTCACTCAAAGCTACTGAGATATTAGACAACTTTAGAAGTGATGTGAGAAACTTTTGGATGGTAAGTCCTAGAGGTATGAAGCCTACACAAGTAGCAGACAAAAAAGGCGAGTAGTTTAGTATGAATGACTTTATCAAAGCTTGTATCTGTGCCAATGAAGAGATAAGCGATAGTATCAAAGATGGTTTTGATGCTTCATGGTTTGACAAGACTACAGTAGGAGCAGGTGGAGATATAAGCTCCAAACTTGATTTATTTGCAGAGGCAATATTTGTAAAGCATTTGGGTTCATTTGGAGAGATACAATCAGAAGAGAGTGGTGTAATAGGTAGTGGAGATAGCCAAATCATCATAGACCCGATAGACGGCTCATCAAATGCACTATCTCTATTTCCATTTTATGGTACATCAGTAGCACGAATAAATGCAGATGGAATTTTGGATGAGGCTATAGTATGTAATCTGGCTAATGGAGATATATTTTTTACCCATATAGGAAGTAGTGTAGTCCAATCCAGACTATGGGGAGAGAGTTTTCACCCACCACATACAGCACCCAATGCAGAGGTAGGACTATTTGAAAAAGCCTATGGTAATCCTGATTTGGTAGCACTACTAGATGAAGAGAGTCTCAAATTTAGAGCCCCTGGAGCGATAGCACTATCTTTGGCTTATGCAAGAAGTGTCAATTTTGTACTATTTGTAGGTAAGTTTCGTATTTACGACTTTGCAGCAGGTTTGGCACTTTGTGAGGGACTTGAAGTGATTGTTGAAGAGGATTATGTTATAGTATCAAAAGATAAAACTATAGCAGATAAAATAGAAGAGTTAATAAAAAAAGTAATATTAAATTAGGAGAGATTATGTTTGGAAATATTTTTGGAAGTAAGAAAAAAGAAACTGTAGAGAAAGAAGCTCCTAATCAGTGGATAAAGTGTCCCAAATGTACCTCATTGATGTACTACAAAGAGGTAGAAGCGAAACAAAATGTATGTCCAAAATGTAATCATCATTTTCGTATATCAGCTCAAAAGAGGATAGATTCTATCACAGATGCTGGTAGTTTTGTAGAGTTTGATGACAATCTAGCTCCAATAGACCCACTGAAATTTTCAGACAAAAAATCATACAAAAAACGACTAGAAGAGGCAAAAGCCAAAACAGGAAAGACATCTTCTGTGATGAGTGGTTCTTGTACTATCGGTGGACAAGAGACAGAGATAGCAGTATTTGACTTCTCATTTATGGGTGGAAGTCTAGGCTCTGTTGAGGGTGAAAAGATAGTCCGTGGTATCAATAGGGCTATAGCAAAAGAGTGTGGCTTCATCATCGTATCAGCTTCAGGTGGTGCTAGAATGCAAGAGAGTACATATTCACTATTACAGATGAGTAAAACATCAGCAGCATTAAATAGACTCCATCAGAAAAAACTACCATTTATATCCATACTCACAGACCCAACAATGGGAGGAGTAAGTGCTTCTTTTGCGATGCTAGGAGATATTATAATGGCAGAACCTGGTGCATTGATAGGTTTTGCAGGACAAAGAGTCATCAAGCAGACAGTTGGAGTTGATTTACCAGAGGGCTTTCAGCGTTCTGAATTTTTATTAGAACATGGTCTTATTGATATGATAGTCAATCGTGCAGATATAAGAGACACATTATCAGGATTATTCAAGCTATTTATAAATGAAAAAGAGGAAAAAGTACAAATGGTACTACCTGCTTTGGATGAAGTAAAAGAGCTAATGGAACAGATAGAAGAACAGAGTGAGAAAGTAGAGTAGAGGATTAAAATGAGTACAAAGATAGCAATTATAGGTTTGGGATATGTTGGCTTACCTCTAGCTCATGCCTTTTCTAGTAAATATTCAGTAGTTGGTTTTGATATAGCCTCTTGGCGTGTTGATGAGCTAAATAGTGGTATTGACCGTACTCTTGAACTAGATAAAACCCAAGTAAATGAGTGCCTATCTAATGGTATGATATTTACTACAAAGCTAAGAGATATAGCAGAGTGTAATATATATATAGTCACAGTCCCCACGCCGATAGATGAGCATAAACGACCCAATCTCACTCCACTTATCAAAGCTAGTGAAAGTATCTCTAGTATCCTAAAGATAGGTGATATTGTCATCTATGAATCCACAGTTTTCCCAGGAGCAACAGAAGAGGTATGTGTGCCGATACTAGAAAAACACTCTAATCTCAAATTTAATAGAGACTTCTTTTGTGGATATTCTCCTGAACGAAT
>DAOVZV010000259.1 GCA_030634925.1 Sulfurovum sp. | reverse complement strand
CAACTCCAAGTATCTTCTAATCTCACTCCTAACTCTATAGATTTACTTACTATTTGACTCTTTTTGAGTGATACTAGAGGCATTTTTATCTCCAAATTAGTCTCATCTTTCGTACCCATATTGATAGCTTTTTGCATTTGTGATATATAGCTTTGCCTACAGTCAGGATAACCTGAACTATCCTCTTCTACCACACCGATATATAGAGCAGTGGCATTATGCTTCTCTGCCAAAGCCGATGCGATGGAGAGAAATATACCATTGCGAAAAGGCACATAAGTCACAGGCACACCATCTTCTATCCCACCTGTAGGTACTTCTATACTGCTATCGGTCAAAGCAGAAGCACCTATCTGGGTAAAAAATGGTAAATCTATCTCATATACTTCTATAGCATCAGAAGATTTGGCTATTTTCCTAAAACACTCTAGTTCTTTGGCTTGTGTCCTTTGACCATAATTGAAATGCAAGGCTATAATATCATATCCACTCTTCTGTGCTATCTTTGCACTCAATGCACTATCCATTCCCCCTGAAATAATACATACTGCTTTTTGGTTCATAATATACCCTCTTTTTTTAATGATATTTTATCAAGATTTTGGTAAACTTATAGAATGATAGAATTAGATAACCAAACAACACTACAAATCAACCTAAGCCACTTGTCAAATATACTTGATACGCTATCGTCCAAAAATGTAGAACTCATTATCACAGATAATGATACTATCCAAGAGATAAACAGAGACTACAGAGGTAAAGATAGTCCAACAGATGTACTCTCGTTCCCACTAGAACAAAATAGCCCTCACATACCTCTAGGTACAATCATCATATCTGAGTCATTTGTAACCAATATGTCAAAAACTTACAATCACTCTATAGATGATGAGGTAGCTTTGTTGTTTATACATGGACTGCTACATCTTTTGGGTTATGACCATGAGATAGATGATGGAGAGATGAGAGACAAAGAGAAGTCTATCATAGAGAAGTTTGGACTACCCAATAGTCTAATAGTTCGTGTAGAATAAAAATAGATTTTTGGCTACAATATCATTATGAAAAATATGAAATTAGAACTCAAAGAGAGTACAGTAGAAAACTTACAAGCGTTTAGTGATATTTTGAACAAAGATATCAATACTATATTAGAAGAGGCACTAGAAGAGTACTTTCAGACTCAACAAGCCAACTTGATAGAAAAAAACCAAAATGATGAGAATGCTATGACCAATTTTAGCTTTGATGAGTTTTGGGATGATTTGGAGGTATAAGATGAAAAATTGGAATTTCAAATTGATTTTCAAAGAGATAGCTATAGCTTTGGTTATATTATTTGTAGTGAGCAATGCGTTGAGCTACATCCGAAAACCAAACCTAGACTCAGATAAATTACCACAGATAGAAGCTACTCTATTGAGTACAGAGAAGTTCGTATATGACAAAAACAAGCCCCTAGTTATACACTTCTGGGCGACATGGTGTCCTACATGCAAACTAGAAGCACCCAACATAGAGTACATATCCAAAAGATACCAAGTCCTCACCATAGCAGTCAATTCAGGTGATGATAACAAGATAAAAGAGTTCCTAAAAGAGAGAGATTTAAGCTTTGATGTGATTAACGACAAAGATAGCAATCTAGCAGAAAAATTCAAAGTAGTAGCATACCCCACAACATTTATATACAACGGCAATGGAGATTTAAAATTTAGTGAAGTAGGATATAGTACTACTGTAGGATTATTGACTAGATTAGAGATGTTGTAGGTTTTTTCTAAAGTGGATATAAAATAATAGGAGTTATATATGAATAATTTAATAAAAGCAAAAGGTTTTTTTCTAGTGGCATTACTAATATTGGGATGTAGTCAAAATGGTTCTCCCAAGCTAGATAATGGAGTGGTAGGACATTGGTATTATGACCTCAAAGCCTCTCAATCTCATGCTTCTACAAAAGAGGAGAAGTATCTACTCAAATCTATTGTGGGTGAAGAGATGGTACTAGATAGACAAGGTAATTTTTATGCTCATAGCAAAAAGATAGGAAGCTATAAATCAATCTCTACTCATAAATATAGTATCAAGACTACAAATGGTAAAACTATGAAAGCTAATTACAAAAAACCATATCTAATAGTCAAACATAATTCAGATATTGGTGAGTTTAGTCTATATTTTATCAAGAAAAATATAAGTAAAAATAGTAAAAATATTGCTAGTTATATCCATCTAAATCAAATCTACAGACAACCCAAAAAGATATATGACAATGGATACCTATATTATCTATTTTTGGATAATGGTATAGTCTATAGCTATGTCAGCCATAAGACCAAAACGACAAAAAATGAGATAATTAAAAAAGGTACAAAATCAAAGTATAAATATCTAAACAATAAAATATATGTAACTAATCACCCCCTAAAAAAGAGAGTTCCCCCCACAAATAGAGACAAGAGCTTCAAATTCATTTAATCCTCTCTTCCTAGAAGTGTCAATAATTGAGCGAATATTAGCATAATTATTTGCCCCATCAAGTGATTT
>DAOVZV010000010.1 GCA_030634925.1 Sulfurovum sp. | reverse complement strand
GGCTTGGACTGATGCAAATACCTCTTGTGCTTTGTTAAGTATCCATCTGTCTAGTTCTCCGTACTCTTCTACAGATACGAAACTCTCCAAATCATCTACATTGGCAAGTAAAAATCTAAATGTATTTCGTATCTTTCTATACTGCTCTGCTGTCTGTTTGAGGATACCATCAGATATTTTGAGGTCACTTTGATAATCACTCAAAGCTACCCAAAGTCTCAGGATTTCAGACCCATACTGCTTGATGACTTTATCAGGAGCGATAACATTACCTTTTGATTTGCTCATCTTCTCACCCTTGTTATCTACTGTAAAGCCGTGAGTGATTAGAGTCTTATATGGTGATACTCCATTTACAGCACTACTCAATAGAAGAGATGATTGAAACCAACCTCTATGTTGGTCGCTTCCTTCTATATATAGTGAAGATGGATACTCTCCTGCGTCATAGTTACCTGAGCTAAGCACAGAGTTCCAAGTAGAACCACTATCAAACCATACATCAAGTATATCTTCTATCTTTTCCAAATCATCAGGATTTAGGTTACTCTCTTTTGGTAAAAGCTCTGCAATGGACATACTATACCACGCATCTGCTCCGTGAGTATCAAATAGATTGGCGATATGCTCCAATACAACACTATCAAAGATAACGGCTTTGGTGCTTTTGACTCTGAAAAATGCTATCGGTACTCCCCAGCTTCTCTGACGAGAGATACACCAATCAGGTCTGCCCTCTATCATAGGCTTTAGTCTATTTTTGGATGTTTTGGGATAGAACTCTACACCATCTATGGCATTGAGTGCTGATTCTCTTAGAGTATTATCTGCTCCCTCTGCTTTGTCATCAATAGAGATAAACCATTGGTTGGTTGCTCTATAGATTAGAGGTTTTTTCGTCCTCCAACAGTGTGGATATGAGTGAACGAATTTAGACTCTTTGAGAAGATTATCTCCGAGTATCTCTAATATAGGTTCATTGGCTTTAAATATATGCATACCTACAAATTCATCGGCATTAGGAAGTAGATTTAGACCCTTGACCGACTCATCAAAACAACCTCTCTCATCTACTGGCATAACCACTTCAAGACCATATTTGAGTCCCACTTTGTAGTCATCTTCACCGTGTCCTGGGGCTGTATGTACACAACCTGTTCCTCCGTCCATTAGTACATGGTCACCCAATACTATTTTGGAGCTTCTACCATTTACTGGGTTGATAGTGAGTAGGTTTTCCATCTCTGTAGATGCTATCTTGCGTGAAGCATGACCAGATACCACACCATCAGCTATCATCTCGTCATATCGTACATCTGCTACTATATGACCATCATCTGTAAGTACATACATCTCTTCAGGATTGAGAGATATTCCAGTGTTCGCAGGGAGAGTCCACGGTGTAGTCGTCCATATCACAAGTCCTGCTTTGCCCTCTATCCCTAGAGTCTCTTTGGCTTTGTCTGAAAGCTCGAAATGAACGAAGATAGAGTAATCTTCTTTGTCCTCATACTCCACCTCAGCATCAGCCAAAGCAGTCCTAGCAGCCCAAGACCAAAAGATTGGTTTGTGTCGCTCTACCAATAGACCCTTTTGGGCTACTTCACATAGAGTCCTATATATATTTGCTTCAAATTTGAAATCCATAGTCACATAAGGATTGTCCCAATCAGCGATAATACCCAACTGCTTGAACCCATCTCTTTGAATATCTACAAATTTAGAAGCGTGATTACGGCACAGTTCTCTAAACTTTTGAGTTGGCATAGCCTCTTTTTTGGATTTACCCAATTTCTCTTCTACTTTTTGCTCGATAGGCAATCCGTGACAATCCCAACCTGGAGTCATCCGTACAGCTTTTCCTTGGAAGTAGTTGTATTTGAGGATAATGTCTTTTAGTGTTTTATTTAGAGCGTGACCGATATGAATATCACCATTGGCATACGGAGGACCATCATGGAGAGTAAACATCTCAGCACCCTCTCGCTTGGTCTTCATCTGTTCATAAATATTGGTATCATACCACTCTTTATATCTCTTTGGTTCATTGTTCGGCAAATTCCCACGCATAGGGAAAGAAGTTTTGGGCAATAGGAGAGTATCTTTAAAATCCATAATTAGTTTTACCTTGTTTATTAATATATGTGATTTTAGCCAAAAGAGAGTTAGAGGTTACTTTTGGAGGTGTTTTGTGAATCTATTTCAGAAGAATAACTATGATATAATCAAATCAAAAAGGCATAATATGATAGAAGCTTTAATACTAATCTCATTTATCCTACTCTATTGGAAAATGATAACTATTGAACAGAAGATAGATAATATATCAAAAGAGAGACCTGTTAAATCAGAAGAAGTTATTAAAGAAATAGAAGAGACAAAAGTGGTGAAAGAGAGTGTGATTATACCTCCTACACCTATTATAAAAATACCCAAAAAGATAGAAGATACAAAACTCAAAGATGATGTATCACTAGAAGAGTGGTTATTTGCTAATATATTGGTCAAAGTATCTGTGGTAGCGTTTATATTGGGCGTGGGTCTATTTCTCAAATACTCTATAGACAAAAACTGGATACCGATTTGGGGTAGGTCTGTGATTGGTGTGATATTTGGTATAGCTATGATTGTAGGAGGAAGACGATTTATAGATAATACCAACAAGCTATTTTCACAAGGACTATTTGGTGGGGGAATTGCTATACTTTATCTCTCTATATATGCAGGATTTGCTTTTGATGAATTTAAGTTTTTGTCTTTTAATTATGCTTTTGTATTTATGGTAATGATAACTATTTTAGCAGGGTTTATATCAGTCAAGTTTGATGCCAAATCTACTGCGATACTTGGTCTAATAGGTGGATTTATGACACCATTTTTTATCAATAGAGGTATAGATGATACTGTGGGACTCTTGACATATATGTTGGTACTTAATATAGGAGTGTTATATATATCTATATTTAAGAAGTGGTCAATACTAGCGTGGATGGCATTTGTCATTACAGCTTTGACACAGTTGATAAGTACAACTGAAAATGATAATAGTTTTGTGATTATGACTCTATTGTATAGTATATTTTTTATCATTTACTCTATTGTGCCTTTTATCAACAATATTAGAGAAGACAAAAAGAGTATCTCTATGCCATTTTTGTATCTATTTTCTCTCAACTCATTGGTAGCTTTGGGTAGCTTCTATCTGATATTAGAAGAGTATGATATGGATGATAAGCTATTTGCTATAGTTACGCTATCTATGGCAAGTTATCTACTCATATATGCAGGGGTTTTGGCACGAAAAAAAGTGCTACTTACCAACCTATACTATATAGTATTAGCCCAAGCTATTGCGTTGATACTATATACTCCTGCTATTGTATTCTCTGATATGGCTCTTACTGTTGTATGGTCTGTGGAGTCGTTTATGCTGATATGGATAGCAGACAAGAGTGATGAGAAGATATATGCTAAATTTGCTATTGTTGGATTTATTTTGACTATGGGTAGCTATATATTTATAGATTTAGGAGAGAATATCCAGTTATCATCTTATTATACGATGTTTGCCAATAGAGATGTTATATTGTTACAACTCAAAATATTATCAATCACATCATTTTTTGTGATAACTTCTCTATTTGGAGCAAGTCTCATATTTTATCGTAGCAAACTAGAGATACCTAGCGAGACAAAATCTATAATATTCTCATTTTTGATAATCGTGCTATTTATCTATCTCAATATAACTACTTATGAGCTAGTCTATTTGGCATATCCTGATGCTAGTAAATTTTCTATCACTATCTTGTGGTTAATATTTGGTATTAGTATGTTTGTAATAGGAGTATTGAAAGATTTGGCAATATCCAAATTTGTAGCTACAGTGGTAATACTACTAGCGATACTAAAGGCATTTGTATCAGACCTTGCACGATTTGATGCGTTGTACAAGATTGTATTATTTATGATTTTGGGAGTACTACTATTTGGTGTATCATATTTTTATCAGATGAAAAGTGAGAAAAAATGAAAATATTATTATTAGAAGATGACAAGCTTTTCAACGAGACAATAGAAGATTTTTTGTCACAAGAGGGGTTTGAAGTCGATTGTGTGCTTGACCCATATTCGGCTCTTGACTATACATATCAAAACAACTATAATCTATATCTTTTTGATGTCAATCTACCCTATGAGAGTGGTTTTGAGCTTTTGGACAAACTCCGTCAAAGTGGTGATGATACTCCTTGTATATTTATCACATCAAAAAGAGACAAACTATCCTTGTCGCAAGGATTTGAGATAGGTGCAGATGATTATATTACCAAGCCTTTGGATTTGGATGAGCTGATACTTAGGATAAGGGCGATACTTAGGAGACAAGTACGCAAGGAAGTTATAGATATAGGTATATACCAATTTGATATACTCAAAAAGAGACTATTTCAAGATGGAGAACCACTAGATTTGAGTATCAAGGCTACTCAACTACTATTGACACTACTAGAAGGCAGAGGTAGAGTAGTCCCATCATCACAAATCAAAGATAGCCTATGGAGTAGCTCACAAGAGTCAAGCGATGGAGCGTTGAGAGTATATATCACCCAACTCAAAAAATACTTCCCATCACAGATAGAAAATATACGAGGTATCGGTTATCAGATAAATATCAAATGACAAAAGAACTAATATACGCTTCACTAGTCTATCTATTGACTATCTTTACCATAGTGATAACTCTATATAGCTTTTTAGATTTTACACTATTGAATTTTTCTATCATATCTATCGTCTCTCTACTAGGTTGGAGTTATATGATTGGGACTATATTATCTCGTCCCAAAAGAGAGATAGAACAAAACCTACTATCTCTCACCCAAAATATAATCCACGAACTCAATATCCCCATAGCCACAATAAACGCCAATACTTCTATGCTCAAAAAGAGTACTACAGACGATAAATCCCTCAAAAGGATACAGAGAATAGAAGACGCATCCATCAGACTCCAAAAGCTATATGATGAGCTGATATATGGTATCAACAAAGAGATAAGAGTAGTCCCAAAAGAGACATTTGATATAGAAAATCTAATCAGAGATAGAGTAGAGATATTTGAAGAACAAAATAGAAATATATTCAATCTAAACCTATATAACTACAATATCAAAGCAGACAAAATAGGACTAGAACAAGCACTAGACAATATCATATCAAACGCGATGAAATACTCATCAAAAGAGTCCATCATATCCATATCACTAGATAAAGATATATTGACCATAGCAGACAATGGAATAGGCATAAGCGATACCGAGCTACTGCGTATATACGAGAGATACTACCAAGCAGACAATCAAAAATATGGAGATGGAATAGGATTAGCACTAGTCAAATCATATTGTGATGAAGCAGATATAGATATACGCATCGAGTCTATAAAAGATGTAGGAACTAGTGTTTATTTGGATTTTAGAAAACTAATGATAAAATAAAAAATAGCTATAGATTAGGAGATAATATGAGTTTTGAAGATTTTGTATCTAATATAAATGAAGATGATTTAAAAAGATTAAATGAAGAATTTTATAAACAACAAAAACAAATTCCAACATACCAATATAGTAAAATTAAAGATAGTGATTTAGATAATATTCTTAATATAGAAAAAAATATTCAAGAGAGTGATATTTTTGATGAGTGGTTTGAGTATAAATATAATTTTTTGGATAATGAACTTGAATTTTTACAAAAACTAATAAAAAGAAATAGAGTATTTATATCTGATTATAGTGAAGAAGATTTAAAGGCAAATTTTATAATACCATTGATTAATAAAGTAGATTTCTTTTTATTAGATAAAAAAATTAGAGGTTTTTATGAAGAGAAATTAACTTATAAAACTGATAAGTTTATACTAAATGGAACGCTTGATTTTGTAGTTTCACAAGGATTAATAAAAAGTGAAAAGCCATATTTTTTTATCCAAGAGTTTAAAAGAGGAGAGTATTTTAGTAATCCAAGACCTCAATTATTAGCAGAATTGATAAGTGCTGTGGAATTAAATAATATATCCTTTATGAAAGGTGCTTATATTATTGGTGCTATTTGGAATTTTGTAATTTTAGAGAAATTAGGAAAAGATAAATATCAATACTTTGTATCTGCCAATTTTGATTCTACAAAAATAAATGACCTCAAAGATATTTATAAAAACTTACTTTATATAAAAAGTAAACTTTAAGGAGAGTAGTATTTATAAAACTTTTATCCAACTAATGATAGAATAAAGTATCTAACATAAAGGAATAATATGAAACTCAATGTAAAATTAGCCTTAATGGCTCTGTCGCTACTCTTTTTGGGGTTATCTGGATGTGGTAGTTCATCATCTGAAACTACTACTTCTGACAAAGGAAGTGTAGCACTATATCTCACCGATGCTCCTGGAGATTATAAGTCTGTTTTTGTAACTATCAAAGATGTATCTGTACACTTTGTATCTACTGAAGATGAGAATACATCAAGTGATGATAATAGCACTGAAGAGAGTGGTTGGAAGACTATTGCATCTCCAAATGCTAAATATGACCTACTTACTCTACAAAATGGAGTACTTGCCAAACTAGGTATCACAGAATTAGCTGTAGGTAAATATACACAAGTTCGTCTAATCCTAAGTGAAGAGGTCATTACAGATGGTGATGGTAGTGATGATGCTCCTTATGCCAACTATGTAGTATATGATGATAATACTTCTCAAGAATTGACTGTAGGAAGTGCTTTTAATACTGGTATTAAGCTCAATCATAACTTTGAAGTAGAATCAAATACTACGACAAGTTTAGTTATGGATTTCGATGCTGATAAGTCTATACACTCAGCAGGAGATAAGCTAATGATGAACCCTGTTATTAGATTATTGGATACTACTGGTGATGTAAGTAGTTTGGATTTGAATAATACAGACGACTAAAAGGTGAGACTCTATTTTGAGTCTCTCTTATAATTTATACCTATTCTTATTTGCCTCTTCTATCTTTTTGGCTTGATTTGATTTGTATCTGTCCATTCTCTCTTTTTGTTCTTTTTGATACTTTTTTATCTTCTCTTCTTGTTCTATCATATATCTATTCATTCTATCTTTTTGTCTATCTTGCATCTGATTAAAATTGTGCTTATTATTCTCTTCAAAGTTCTTCATAGTTGTTTTGTCTAGTTTTTTTGTTATTTTGGGTGATGGTGGAGGAGGAGTATATGTGGGCTTAGAGTTATTGTGATATATCTCTTTTACTTCTGATACATTGGTAAATACTATATATAGACTAACTGCCATTATCATAAATACTATTACAAATGTTATCTTTAGTACTTTTAGAAATATATTTTTGCTTTTTTGCTTTATGGCATTTAACTCTATCTCATTTTGACGACTTTTTACTATTTTGGGTTCGTCACTTGTTGGGAGTTCGTATCTTTGTGGTCTATATTTATCTGTATTTATCATACTACTAGTATCCTATATTTGATTAATAGTAGTTATTATATCTAATCAAGGATTAATATTTTTGGATATAACTACTACTTTTTAATATTATTTAGATAAAATCCTTACAATTATATATATAAAGGATTGTAGTGAAAGTTACAGTAAATAAATTAGATGACGCAAATGTAATAGTAGTTGGTTCAATAGAAAATAGTGAAATAGAGACAAAAGTAGATGTATTGGCTAGACAATCTTCTAAAAAAATCAAAGTAGATGGATTTAGAGCAGGTAAAGTACCTCCACATGTTGTAAAAAAACTTCATGGTGAAGAATTAACACAAGATGCTGAATCTGCATTAGTTACAGAGATGATTGATAATGGTCTAAAAGAGGCTAATATCAATAAAGCTGATGTACTTGGAGAGCCTACATTCAAGAAATATGAAAAAGAAGAGAACTCTATAGAGATAGAGATAGAAATATCAACAAAACCAACATTTGAAGCAGAGGGATATATGGATATATTACCTGCTTTTGATATACCTACTACATCTGATGATGAAGTATCAACAAGACTTGATGAGATAGCACTAGAAAAAGCAAAATTTGTAGCTATTTCAGAAGATAGAGCTGTAGAGAATGGTGATGTTACTCTTATTGATTTTGAGGGCTTTATAGATGGTGAGCCATTTGAAGGTGGAAAAGCAGAGAAGTTTGGTCTTGAAATTGGTTCTGCTCAATTTATCGCAGGATTTGAAGAGCAAGTTATCGGTATGAGTGCAGGAGATGAAAAAAGTATCACTGTGACATTCCCAGAAGATTATCAATCTGCAAACCTAGCAGGGAAAGATAGTGTATTTGAAGTAAAACTACACGAAATTCAAAAGAAAGTAGCATCAGAACTAGATGATGAACTAGCAAAAGAAGTTCTTCAAGGTGAAGAAAATGCTAGTATGGATGTACTAAAAGAGAGAGTAAAAACTCAAATAGCATCTACAAAACTATCAAAACTATACAATGATGAGCTAAAGCCTAAACTTATCGAAGCACTTGTAAACAAATTTGACTTTGCACTACCTAGTAATATTGTAGAACAAGAGATTGATGCAAAAATCAATGCAAAAGCACAAGAGATGGATGAAGAAGAGCTAAATAGCTACAAAGGTAACAACGAAAAGATACAAGAGCTTAGAGATGAGTTGAAATCTGATGCTTCTAATAGCGTAAGAGCTACATTTATCGTAGATGCACTTGCCAAAAAAGAGGGTATCGCAATCACAGACCAAGAGGTATCTCAAGCACTATATTATGAGTCTATGATGAACCAACAAGACCCACAAGAAGTAATCAAATATTACCAAGATAACAATCTTCTACCTGCTGTAAAAATGGGTATGATAGAAGATAAACTATTTGGTAAGATATTGGGACTAGAGAAATAAAGATAAAAGGCAAAATATGAGTTATATTCCTTATGTAGTAGAACAAACAGGAAGAGGTGAGAGGTCTTATGACATATATTCTCGTCTCCTCAAAGATAGAATAATAATGCTAAGTGGTGAAGTAAATGACCAAGTAGCATCGAGTGTTGTAGCACAACTTCTATTTTTGGAAGCACAAGACCCTGATAAAGATATATATTTCTATATCAACTCTCCTGGTGGAGTGGTAACAGCTGGTTTGTCTATGTTTGATACTATGAACTATATCAAACCAGACATCGTTACTATCTGTATCGGTCAAGCAGCATCTATGGGTGCATTTTTATTAGCATCTGGTACAAAAGGCAAGAGATATGCCCTTCCAAATGCTAGAATTATGATACATCAACCATCAGGTGGCGCACAAGGGCAATCAACTGATATTCAGATACAAGCCCAAGAGATACAAAGACTCAAAGATAGTCTAAATGAGATTTTGGCAAAACAGACAGGCAAAACACCAAAACGCATAGAGAAAGACACAGAAAGAGATAACTTTATGTCATCAGTAGAGGCTGTAGAGTACGGACTAATAGACCAAGTCCTAACCAAAAGCTTCGTATAGGCATAATATGATACGAGAAATATTAGTATATCCAAATAAAAAGCTAAAACTAATATCCAAAGCCGTAACCTCCTTTGATGGAGGACTACACGATTTACTTGATGATATGTATGAGACTATGTGTGCTAGTAATGGTGTAGGATTGGCATCTATTCAAGTGGGTGTAGATATGAGAGTACTCATCATCAATATCCCTATAGAAGTAGCCGAGGGTGAACACGACCAACCCAAAGAGAATACTATAGAGATGATAAATCCTACTATATTATTCAAAGACGGAAGTGAACTATTTCAAGAGGGTTGTCTATCTATCCCTGGAGTATATGAAGAGATAGAACGAGCTAATCATATCAAAGTAGATTATTATGATAGATTTGGTACAAAACAGACCATAGAAGATGAAAGCTTTCTAGCTATTGCTATCCAACACGAGATAGACCACTTAGACGGCAAAGTATTTATAGAAAAGCTATCATACATAAAACGCAAAAAATTTGAAAAAGAGTGGAAAAGAAAACTAAAAGAGGGTTGATAATATGAAAAAAATATCTCCAAACTCTCTATGTCCTTGTGGTAGTCACACCAAATACAAAAAATGTTGTGCCATATATCACAAAGGAGCTAATCCCAAAACAGCTCTTTTGCTTATGAAGTCTCGCTACAGTGCTTATGCTGTACAAGATGCAAACTATATCATCAAAACCACTCACCCACAAAATACAGACTATACCCAAGATACTAAATTATGGAAAGATAGTATAGATATATTCTCCAAAGAAACACAATTTTTGGGCTTAGAGATAGTAGAATATATAGATAAAAAAGATGAAGCATTTGTCACATTTAACGCCAACCTATCATCAGGAGAACTATATGAAAAGAGTAGATTTTTGAAAATAGATAATAGATGGTTATATATTAGTGGAGAGCCAAATTTTCTATCAATTTGACCATCATTCTTACTCTTACTCAATGTGGATTTTCTCCCCATTCGTGTTCTATCTTGTTTCCAAACTGTGTAGTGTCTATTAGTTTTTGGCGTTTGTGAAGGATGCCTAAAAACAGATGACAATTGAAGAGCAGATAAAAGAGTTATCAAAAAAATATTCTAATAATTTAAAGTTAATATAAAACTCTTTTGTATATAATAGAAATATACATAAAGGGAAAGCATGGAGTTTGATTGTTTAGATTTAGAGCATTTAGTTGGCTTTGATTGGGATGATGGTAATATTTATAAAAATGAAGATAAACATGCTCTTAATTATAAACTAATAGAAGAGATATTTTTTAATGAACCTCTTCTTGTAGTTGAAGATTTTGGACATTCAGATGGTGAGTGTCGTTGTATTGCATTTGGAGTAGATAATAAAAATCATAAGATTATGGTGGTTTTTACAACAAGAAATAATCTAATTAGAGTTATTTCAGCAAGAGAAATGACTAAAAAGGAGAAAAAGTTTTATGAAAACAACAAAAATAATCCCTACATTTAAAAATGAACAAGAAGAGAGAGAGTTTTGGGAAAATAGTGATATGCTTGATTATATTAATGGCTCAAAGGTAAAACGAGTTCGTTTTAGCAATCTTAAAAAAAGTACAAAAAGTATATCAATTAGGCTACCTCTTGATATGTTAGATGATTTAAAAATCAAAGCCAACAGTATAGATGTACCATATCAATCTTTTATTAAAATGCTACTTCAAGAAGGGCTAGATAGAAAAGCAATTTAGTATTTTTTTGATAAAGGAAAAAATAATGCATATAGATAATAAATCCACCTTACACTTTTGACTAATGCAATCCACTAGCCAAGTTTTCTAATAATTTTACCATCATTCTCACACCTGCTCCACTCGCTCCATGTGGATTTTCTCCCCATTCGTGTTCTCTCTTGTTTCCAAACTGTGTTTAGAAATATATACTTTAGAAGAGTGATTTTATTTGAAGTTTCCTATGCACTCCCAAATGTAATTTGGGAGTGAGAAAAGTATAAAAGCAGGGGTTAATCACCCTGCTGATGGATACTTATTTTATTTTAAAATTATTATCACATAAAACTTGGGGAAAGAGAGCATTAGCATCACCTGACCTCCATAATAATCTTGGTTTTCAAAAATTAGCTAAAAGTATAGAATGGATGTATTTGAAGGTATGAGTTGTGGTGTGTGATTATTTTAAGGAGTAAATGTAGCATTAGCATCACTTGATACCTAAATTTTTTAAAGTTTATTTTGTTATAATGGGGTTGATTAAATAATTGTATCAAGATTTTAAAGACATGAGTAAGAAATAACTTTAAAAATTACCTTATCTAAGGGGTTTCTTTAAAAATTAACCATCTTTAAACATTGCATCTTAAGTGATTGGCTCAAAACTTTTTAAAAAGTTTTACAAAATCTCTATAAAGATAAATTTTAT
>DAOVZV010000070.1 GCA_030634925.1 Sulfurovum sp. | reverse complement strand
TACCACAACCACAAGTAATCACAGTATCAGTATGGTACTACAGAGCATTGATGTTGATATGGTCAATATGGATAGCATTTGCCCTAATCAGATGGCTAAAATGGTCTTGGATTATATTTAGTCAGAAAGAGGGTGGGAAAGTATTGGTGGAAAAGGCGTAGGTTGTTTGAGTATGAGTCCCCACAATTTTGTGGGGACTAAAAAAACTAAATATTTCTATTTTCGTTTGGATTAGCTTTAGCATCTTCTAAAGTATTATATAAGTAATGTACTTCAGAACCATCTGTATTTACTCCTTTAACTCCATTTGAAATAGAAGATATAATTAAAGTATCACTATTACCATTGTCTAAAAAATTAATAGTGAGTTTATCTCCACTAATAGTATATGTCATAGGACTGGACTCATTTAAGAATTGATTGTCTGATAAACTATATTTTTTACTTTCAAAAGTTCCATTATTAAAACTCTCTACTCTATAATCTGAATCACCTTCATCCAGAGTATAAAAAGTTTTCCCCTCCAACAAAGCTGAAGCATCTGTACTTGTACCTGAACCATTATTAGCCTTAGCATCTTCTAAAGTATTATATAAATAATGTACTTCAGAACTATCTCTATCATTTACTGCTTTAACACCATTTGAAATAGAAGATACAATCATTGTATCACTATCCTCTGAAAAAGTAAGAATTAGTTTATCTCCACTAAAAGTATATTCTGCTGTATCAACATCTTCTACTTGATTTAATGAATCATAAGATTTACTTTCAAAAGTTCCATCATTAAAACTAATTATTTCATAAGTTGTATCACCTTCATCCATAGAATAAAAAGTTTTCCCCTCTAATAAAGCTGAAGCATCTCCACTTGTACCTGAATCACTATCACCACAAGCTACAAAAAAGAATGCACTTGCCACTATTAACCAAAATTTAAAATGTTTTATCATTTTAACTCCTTATATATTTAATTTTATTGCAGTAACAATTTTACCCCCCCATATAAAAATAGACTTAAATATGAGCTTAATATTTACTTATTTTTATAATTTTACTCGTTCAATATCTCCATCTGTTAAACTAGATAAGATATATATTAGTACAAAAAGATTATAATCAATCAAATCAAAGGAGCAGTTTATGACTATTACACTAAAAATTGATAATGTAGATACAGAAAAGCAGTTACAACAATTCATAAAAGAACAAAAAGAGATTACTCTTGATGTATTAAAGAGTTTTTTGGACTCATTTCAAAAAAAAGAGAAGCTTCAATATAAGAAAAAAGATATTCGCAAACATCTATCTGTTATTACTTCTGATAATAATGAGCCGAGAGATGAGAGTATAGAGTTATATAGTCATGTTGAGGATAGTGGACAATATATTCATGATTTAAGAAGAAAGAGAAATATATAGATGGTTTTTGTAGATACTTGTATATTGATTGACTACTCAAAAAATAAAATTATATTGAGTGAAAAAGATAAAAAGAATTTGTGTATCAGTTCAGTTGTTCAATTAGAATTTTTAGTTGGAGCATTCAATAAAAAAGAGCTAGGAGAATTTAATAAAGTTTTAAAAAATTGGAACTTTGCACATATAGACCAAGATATTATGAATTTATCCGTACAACTTATGAACAAATATGGTCTCTCTCACGGTATGGGTGTTTATGATTCAATCATAGCTTCAACTTGTATGGTTTATGATTTACCTCTATGGACATACAACAAAAAAGATTTTAGATTTTTGGATATTGAATTGGTTTAGTTGCAAAAATGATAAAGTCATGGATTAGGTAAATAAAAAACCTTAGTCACTTTGACTAAACCCTTGATATATTTCCAAAAAAATACTATAATTCACAAAATATTTTATAACTAATAGGAAAAATAATGGCAAAACATCAATTTCAGACCGAAATAGGACAGCTTTTGAAGCTTATGACTCACTCTCTTTACTCGAACAAAGAGATTTTTATTAGAGAGCTTATCTCTAACTCTAGTGATGCGTTGGATAAATTTAATTATATGTCTCTTACAGATGATAGTTTCAAGAGTGATGAGTGGAGTGGTAAAGTCTTTGTAAAGCTTGATAAAGATGATAATTCTCTCACTATCGGTGATAATGGTATCGGTATGGATGAGGCAGATTTGATGGACAATCTAGGTACTATTGCCAAATCTGGTACAAAAGTATTTATGGAAAATCTAACAGGTGATGCCAAAAAAGATAGCAATCTAATTGGTCAATTTGGTGTAGGTTTTTACTCTGTATTTATGGTAGCAGAACAAGTAGATGTAATATCCAAAAAAGCTGGTTCTACCCAAGCTTATATGTTCTCTACAGATGGTTCAGGAGAGTATGAAATCAAGCCTGTGGTCAAAGATGAACACGGTACAGTAATATATATCAAGCTCAAAGATGATGAGAAAGAGTTCCTCGATAAGTGGAGAACACAAGAGATAGTCAAGAAGTATTCAAATCACATAGCATATCCAATTATGCTCAACTTTTCAGAAGAAGAGAGTGAGGGTGAAGGCGATGACAAAACTAGCAAAATGGTAAACAAAACAGAGCAGATTAATGAAGCTACTGCTCTATGGACGCTAGGTAAATCTGAACTTAAAAAAGAGGATTATATAGAGTTTTACAAGACTATATCTCATGGAGATGATGAGCCACTCAAATACTTGCACAACAAAGTAGAGGGTTCACAAGAGTTTACTACACTTTTCTATATTCCCAAAAAAGCACCTATGGATATGTACAGAGCAGATTATGAAGCAGGAGTCAAGCTTTATGTAAAAAGAGTATTTATCACAGATGATAGCAAAGAGCTTTTGCCTCCATATTTGCGTTTTGTCAAGGGTATAATTGATAGTGAAGATTTACCTCTAAATGTATCTAGAGAGCTTCTTCAAGAGAATAGAATTTTGGCAAATATCAAACAAAATTCAGTCAAAAAGATACTTGGTGCTATCAAAAAGCTAAGTGGTGAAGATGCTGATACATTTACACAAGAGTACAACAAAGTCATCAAAGAGGGTATCTATATCGACCAAACAAACAAAGATATTTTGCTTGATATTGTACGATACAAGAGTTCAACAGAAGAAGGTCTAGTGAGTTTCTCTGATTATATGAGCCGTGGAGATAGTGAGAAAAAAGAGATATACTATATCGTAGGTGATGATGAAAAAGTACTCAAAAACTCTCCAATGCTAGAAGCATACAAAAAAGCAAATATCGAAGTACTGATAATGGATGATAGCGAGATAGATAGTATCGTAACTCCAATGATAGGTGCATACAACGAGTGGAGTTTAAAAGATATATCTACTATAGAAGCACCAGATAGCAAGAGTGATGAAGAGAAAGAGGAGATAAGTAAAGAGTTCAAATCCCTCACAGACAAAATCAAAGAAGCACTAGGTGAAGAGATAAAAGAGGTCAAAATATCAAACAGACTCACAGCAAGTTCATCATGTGTACTCAAAGACCCATCAGACCCAATGGCAGGAATGTCTGCGATATTTGCTCAAATGGGACAAGAGATGCCAGAGACACCTCTAATACTAGAGATAAATCCAGACCACGAGATGATAAAAAAGCTAGATAGTCTCGAAGATACAGCACTATTTGATGATATAGCATGGATATTATTAGATTCTGCCAAATTATCAGAAGGACTAGAACCAAAAGACAAAGGTGCATTTGCTCTAAGAGTAGCATCATTGGCTTCTAAGGCGATATAAATTGTAAGTTCCCACGATTTTCGTGGGAATTTATATATAGTTTATTTCACTAGCCATTACTATCTAGTACTAAAAGCTTTGATACTCTTTTTTGTATAAAATCTTCTATATTTTTCAATCTTTTTAGTGGAAGATTATAATTTTTATCTCTTTTAAATTCAAACTTAATTAATTTTCTGATTTTATCTTTGGATTTTTTAGTTATAATATCTCTAGCAAAATCTATGAAGTTACCTGCATTTTTCATATTTTTGGTTTCTGCGTAGGCTTCAATATTATCCAAATCATCATCCATAGCATCAGCAAAAAGAGATAACCCATTATCAAAGATAGGTGCTGTTTTTACTATGGTATTGGTACTATTATCCACCAATAGACCAAAATTACCAAAGTGTCTATCTGTATTTAGAATAATCACATCAAAAATAAGCATATCTATCAAATCATCATAATAATCCTCTCCTAAACTATGATAATAATCTAATACAGCTCTCCAACCTCCCTCATATACTAGATGATAAATAGGTACAAATGAAAACTCCTTTGAAGAAAATAGCTCACATATTGAGTTTAGCTTTCTTTTCCATTTTCCTAAACTATAATGAGTAATATCTAGTCCCATCGTATGAGCTACCTGAGAAGCATAAAACTCACTATAAGGCTCTTTTCCAGAGTTTGCATATCCATAAGAGCCACTTTTATACAAAAAAGTACCTTTGTATCCTCGTGGATTTCGCCTCCAAGCTTTTGCCAACATACCATTGGTCGTAAATTCAGGACTAGAGATAAATCCCTTTTGTTTGATAGAGGCATAACCAGTATATGCAAGTAGTGAGAGAGTTTTGTTGAAATCATTATCATAAAGATTATACTTCTCAAAGAGACCATCAAACTGCTCTTCTACAATCCAATAACAATCATTGAGAGAGAGACTTTTGGAGATAGATACAATCCCTTCAATATCATCAAAACTAAGTGATAACTCCATCAAAATCTTATGTACGAAATCTCTATTTTTGGGAATGGTTCTTGATTTTATCCATGATAGGAGAGAACTGTTTTCAATCTTTAAACCCAAAGGAAAATATATCTTATCTTCAAAATATACTTCTATAATCTCCACAGAAGTACCATCAAGAGGATTAGAAATAAATTTAAACTTGATAATATCTTTATTGAAATGTTTTAAAATATAATATTTCATACAGTCTTCCTTTGTGAGCTACTCCCTACTTAGCATAATGTACAGCTCTTACTTCTCTGATTACATTTACTTTTATCTCTCCTGGGTATTGTACTTTTTCTTCTATTTGTGATGCTATCTCTTTGCTTAGTAATACGCTTTCGTTGTCGCTCATTTTTTTGGCGTTTACTATTACTCTAATCTCTCTTCCTGCGTTTATGGCATAGGCTTTGTGGACGAAATCGTAGCTTAGGGCTATCTCTTCTATCTCTTTGACTCTTTTGGTGAAGCTCTCTAGTACTTCTCTTCTTGCACCAGGTCTTCCTGCTGATAGTTTGTCTGCTGTACATACTGACGCACTCTCTACAGAGTTTGCTTCTTCGTGTCCGTGGTGGGCGTATATTGCGTTTATGACGGTTGGGTGTTCATTGTGTTTACGGCATAGGTCTGCTCCTAAATCTACATGAGAACCACCGAGGTCTGGAGTGAGTGCTTTGCCTATATCGTGTAGTAGTCCAGCTCTTAGTGCCAATTTCTCATCTCCACCTATTTCTGCTGTGATGATTTGTGCTAGTTTGGCTACTTCTAGTGTATGGGCTAGGGCATTTTGTCCATAACTAGCTCTATATTTCATTTTCCCTAGTAGTCTGACTATCTCTTCATTCATAGGGAATAGTCCTAAGTCTATGATGATATTTTCACCCTCTTCAAAGGTCTTTTGTTCAAATTCTGCTTCTACTTTGGCGTGTACTTCTTCTATGCGTCCAGGGTGTATCCTACCATCTTCTACAAGTACTTCTATGACTTTTGTGGCGATTGCTCGTCGATATAGATTGAAGCTACTTACTAGTATGGTATTTGGTGTCTCATCTACTACTATATCTACACCTAGAAGCATCTCTAGGGTCTTGATATTTCGTCCATCTTTGCCGATGATACGACCTTTGTGTGCGTCGCTAGGTAGGGTTACTATATTGATAAGCCTCTCTCCTGCAAAGTCTCCTGCGTATCTAGTGGTAGCTTGAGCTAGGATATAGTTGGCTTTTCTCTCTCCCTCTTCTTTGGCTAGTTGCTCATATTTTCGTACTATATTTGCTACTTCCCCACGGCTTTTGAGTTCTACTTTTTCTAGTATATATGCTTTTGCCTCATCTTTGGTTAGAGATGCTATATTTTGCATTTTGTCTAGTATCTTGTCTATTTCATCTTGTTTTTTGGACTCTAGTTTTTCTATGTAGCTTTCTTTTTCTACTAGTCTGAGTTCTTCTATAGATAGACTTTTTTCTTTTCTACGCAAATCTTTGGTCTCTAGTATCAGCTCACGGTTTCGTGTATCTACTTTGGCTACTTTTTTCTGAAATTCACTCTCTTGGGCTAGTTCTCTCTCTCTCATTTTGACATGAGTTGATTTGATTAGAAGTTCTGCTTCGTTTTCTATGGCTTTTGCTTT
>DAOVZV010000302.1 GCA_030634925.1 Sulfurovum sp. | reverse complement strand
TTGATATTTCTGATACCCAAATCTTTGAGTATTTGAGCACCTATACCAAACTCTTTTGCTTGTTCATGTGATATGACTTTTGTATCCAAAAATATCAATATCCCACCATTTGTCTTTAGATAATCTATAGAGTTGTTGAGTGCATTAAATCTTTTGTCATCAAGTACCAAAGATATATCTGTACCTATATTATGAAACTTCACATTTGCCCTCTCGTGTGATTTGTAAAACTGTATCACTGTATGAGTTCTATCCAAATGGTCACTATATATAATTTTCTCTACCTTGATACCACGAAAAAGAGTCTCTTCTGTACTTACTCTTTGGATAAGCTTCTCATGAGATAATCTATACTCCACAATATCAGATATATATACTATAGGCATATCGTGCTTTTGGGAGAATATCTCCAAGTCATCCATCCGTGCCATCTTGCCATCATCTTTGATAATCTCACATATCACACCAGCAGGAGCTAGACCTGCGAGTTTGCACAAATCTACAGACCCTTCGGTGTGACCAGTACGCACCAATACCCCACCATCTTTGGCAATCAGTGGAAATATATGCCCTGGACGGACAAAATCACTACTCACAGTCTGAGGATTAGACAATTTGGATATACAATCATCTCTCTCACTAGCAGAGATACCAGTCTCTGCATTAGTAGAGTCTATAGATACAGTAAATGCCGTCTCATGATTAGATACATTGTTTACTACCATAGGCATTAGGTCAAGTTTTTGAGCAATCTCTTTGGTCACAGGAGTACAAATCAATCCTCTAGCTTCTTTTGCCATAAAATTGACCATATCAGGAGTAGAAAAAGTAGCAGCATAAACAAGGTCACCCTCATTTTCTCTATCTTCATCATCCATCATAATGACCATTCTACCTCTTTTTATCTCTTCTATAGCTATCTCAACTCTCTTCAAGGCATCACTAGACATACTAATCTCCTACAATTTTTTAGCATATTATACCCTTTAGGGCTTCATAGGAGAAACTTTTCAGCCTTTTTTTGATATTTTTGTGAAAAGACTTGACAACTATATATTTTAGTGCTATAATGCCGTCCACATAAGCAGTAATGCTCAATGTATTGGGGCATGGCCAAGCGGTAAGGCAGTAGCTTTTGGTGCTACCATTCGGGGGTTCGAATCCCTCTGCCCCATCCATAAAAAATTGATTTGATTTTTTAAATCAATTTAATTTTACTTTAAGAAACTTAAGGTATAATTCACCTCCAAATAAGTTGTGAGACTTATTAAAATTCCTGTCGCGGGATAGAGCAGTTTGGTAGCTCGTCGGGCTCATAACCCGAAGGTCAGAGGTTCAAATCCTCTTCCCGCAACCAATTCACAATTAATCTTTAAAATCAAATTCAAGTTGAACCTTATCAGGCTTCTTATTTTGCTTATCTTTATCATCATTTATATCATTTTTACTTTTTTTTCTATCTTTTAACCATCTCTTATATATCTTTTGTGATTTTGAACCCAATATATAAGCTATCGCTATATCTATTTCTATACCCATCTAATATCCTTTTAAAATCCATATTTTTCTATAGCTAATCTCTCTTCTTTACGATATGCAAGAATATCTATATTATCTAGTTTGAATAATCCTCTTTGTGAAATCTCATTATTTAAAGATATATAGCGTATATAATCAGTTTCTTCAATATTATATGAATAAAATTGAGTTACTAACTGATAATTATTAAGTGCATAAGCTGGATATTCGTTGAGAGGAGTAAAAGGAATTTTTTTAGGTGAGTGTTGCTCTACTAAATACTCCAAGTGATTATCAAAGTTTGTATGTATATCTACTATCTCGTCATAGAGATAATATAAATCATACTCATCAGCAAAACAATGAATAGGAGTTTCAACTGGAGCAGTAAAATACATCTCACCACCCATACCAATAATAAGTCTAGAACCATCTTTGAAGTTTTTACATATATAGTATCTATATTGTTTCTTTGGTTGATATATCTCATATCTATCTAAAATATTATACTCTTTTGGTTCATCTATACTAAACTTCATTTTTCTTAAGACAACAACTCTAGGAGCATACTTATACTCTCCATAGTGTTTGAGTATCTTATTTCCTTTGGATAGTATTAGCAGTCC
>DAOVZV010000172.1 GCA_030634925.1 Sulfurovum sp. | reverse complement strand
GCTGGTGTTGGTCTTGGTCTTGCTGCTCTTGGTGGAGCTATCGGTATGGGTCATACAGCTGCTGCGACTATCGCTGGTACTGCTAGAAACCCAGGTCTTGGTGGTAAACTAATGACTACTATGTTTATTGCTCTTGCGATGATTGAAGCACAAGTTATCTATACACTTGTTATTGCTCTTATTGCTCTTTATGCAAATCCATTTATCGGATAGTTTAAAGAATAAACAAGTTTAGAGTGGTATAATGCCACTCTAAATCCTCATATATACGGTTTGATAAGCCTTTAAGTTATTAAATGCACCAGTGGTGGAACGGTAGACACGCAGGCTTGAGGGGCTTGTGCCTTAGGGCGTGGAAGTTCAAATCTTCTCTGGTGCACCACTCTTATTTAAAACTCCAAATCAATCTAAAATATCTTCTAAATCTACTCAAATGCCCAAAAATAGGCTTGTTTATATACTTTTTAGCTTTTTATAAGATGAGAATGTGCTATAATGTCCTTACTAAAATCATAAGGAACTGAAAAATGACAAAATCAGAGTTTGTAGAATTGATACAAAAAAATGGCGAGTACAAAAACAAAAGTGAAGCAGAGAATGCACTCAAAGCATTTACTTCATCTATCACAGAAGCACTTGTAAGCAAAGAGAGTGTATCTTTGGTCGGTTTTGGTACATTCTCTACAGTTGAAGTAGCAGAAAAAAGTGGTAAAGTTCCTGGAACAGATAAAACATATACAAAAGCTGCACATACTGCACCTAAGTTCAAAATGGGTAAAACACTCAAAGACGCTGTAGCAGAAGCTAAATAACTACTAACACATATCTACTCTTTGGAGTAGATATACCTCCGTACCTCACAATTATACTTCTATTATTTTAAGGATTTTTATGTCATTACACGATACGATATGTCTAGGTGTAGCAGGAAATTTCGCACACCATTTGGAACAAGCAGGAGAACTCAAAGAGTTTGAAGATGTAGTTACCACTGAAGCAGATGCACCAAAAGGGATATTTCCTTTTTATCTTCCACAATCTGATACATTTTTGGGTATATACTCTATAGGTACAGATACTCTAAGCTTACCAAGTTATCAAGCCAATGCACAAGTAGAACCAGAGATAGCTGTTTTGTTTGATATAGTATATGATGATAATCATAGTGTAGTTGATTTGGTAGCTTTGAAGTTTACTACATTCAATGATTGTACTATCAGAAAAGAGGGTGCAAAGAAAATATCTCAAAAGAAGTCATGGGGAGAAAATTCCAAAGGCATAGGTGATAAGTGGATAGATATAGACAAGTTTGAAGAGGGTGGGGTGATGGATAATTATCATCTATGCTCTTTCCTAAAGAGAGACGGAGTATTGTATCCTTATGGTGTAGATGCTCCACTTCTAGGATATTCATACTTCTACTCAAAGCTAAAGCTATGGCTAATAGACAAAATGAACAATCAAAAAGATTTTAGTATATTAGAAGATATATCATCTCATCTAAAATCCACCAATTATCCAAAACAAGCCCTAGTATCTATAGGGGCTACTGCTTATGCAGAGTTTGGAGAGTCCAATTATCTACAAAAAGATGATGAGGTTTATGTGATAGCTTATGATAAAAATATAGATAATGATAGTTTGGACTTATCTGATAGAAAGATAGTATTGCATCAGAGAGTAAGTTGAATATAGTATAATGCTTATATGATATATTTAAATTGGATAATTTCAAAAATAAAGGAGGATAATTATATTCTCTCTCAACATGCTGATAATGAGAGAATGAATGATAATCTTATGCTTTATGAAATAGAATATGCTATTATTAACGGAACTATCTTAGAGTCTTATCCTGAAGATAAGAGAGGTAGTAGTTGTTTGATTGTTGGTTTTGCAAAAAGTGGTAAGCCAATACATATCGTATGTGGACAAAGTAGTGATGAACTAATTATTATTACGGTGTATATACCAACACCACCTAAGTTTACAAACCCTTATGAGAGGAGAAAATAGATATGAAAAGTTGTAGTTTTTGTGGAAATAAAAATATCAAAGCGATTTTGACTGAATATACTTTTAAGCATGATGGTAAATATATGATTTTTAATAATGTTCCATCTCTTCAATGTGAATATTGTGGAGAAAAATATTTTGAGTCAAATATTTTGAAGCAGATAGAGAGTGAATTTATTGCTGTTCAAAATGGTAAAAAGGTAACAAAAGAGATAATTGTTCCTGTAGAAGATTTCTCTATTTTTGAGGTGGCTTAAGGGACTATCCCTTAAACCAATCTTTGACTCTATCAAATGCAGAGTCAAAAGTGCTTTTGTGTGGTCTGCTTTCTACTCCGTAGCTCTCCTGAAGTTTCTCTAGTAACTCTTTTTGTTCTTCATTTATATCTCTAGGTAGTGTCATCTGTATCTGTGCTATTAGCCTACCTTTTGCTCCTCCGTGTACATCTGCTACTCCCTCTTCTTCAAATACAAAATGCTCTTTGTCTTTTGTGCTTTTTTTGAGTTTTAGCTCTAGTTCACCTTTGAGTGCAGGTATGGATATTGTCTCACCCAATATAGCTTGTGTGAAAAATACTGGTACTTCTATGTATATATCATTTCCATTACGGATGAAGTTTTCATCTTCTCGTACTCTAAATGTGAGATATAGGTCTCCTCTTCTTCCATTTTTGCCTTTATTTCCATATCCTTGAGCTCTTAGACGATTTCCATTATCTACACCAGCTGGTATATTTATAGTGACTGTATCATCTTTTTGGTGATAACCTTTGCCCTTACAGCTTCCACAAGGTTTTTTGATACTTTGACCTTGACCTTGACACTTTGGACAGGTTTGAGCAAACTGCATAGGCCCTTGTCTCATCAATACTTGACCTTGACCTTGGCAATAGTCACAATTTTCTAGGTGACCATCTTTTGCTCCTGTTCCACTACAGTCATCACAAGGTGTTTTGTATGTTATATCTATCTTTTTTTCGCAACCAAATACGGCTTTGTGAAATGCTAGAGGTACTTCTACTTCAAAATCTAGTGAGTATTTTTGGCTAGGGTCTCTTCTAGTTTGACCAAATCCTCCACCACCTCCACCAAATGCAGAGTTAAACATATCCATAATATCATCCATTGAAGAGCCTCCACCGAAGCCTCCTCTTCCTGCTCCTTGACCCTCTAGTCCCTCTTTGCCATAACGGTCATATACTTCTCTTTTGGACTTGTCACTAAGTACTTGATAGGCTTCATTTACTACTTTGAAGCTATCTTCTGCCTCTTTGTCTCCTTGATTTCTATCTGGGTGATACTTCATCGCTAGTTTGCGATATGACTTTTTGAGTTCAGCTCCTGAACAATCTCTACTTACTTCCAATACTTCATAATAACACATATCTGTCATATATTTCTCCATATAAGGGGTATAATTTTTTGAATTTTACCATAATTTAGTTATAATCGCAAAAACAGAAAATATGGAGTTTATTTATGGTTGTGCATATAGTGACATTTAAGTTTAAGGATGAACACAAAAAGACAAATATTATACAAGCAAAACAGATGCTAGAGAACCTAATGGGTGCAGTACCATCTCTGCGAAGTATAGATGTAGGAGTCAATTTCTCTACAGAAGATAGAGCAATGGATTTGAGTATTATTACTACATTTGAGTCTAGTGTAGGATTGGATGCTTATGCTATTCATCCAGAACATATCAAGGTTGTAGAATTTATCAAAGGAGTAGTTGAATACTCCAAAGCTGTAGATTACGAGAGAGCCTAAGAGCCACCATCTCCAGCATTGTCATACTCTATCTCATATCTATCT
>DAOVZV010000177.1 GCA_030634925.1 Sulfurovum sp. | reverse complement strand
TCTCCATAGGCACACTACAATCACCTAGCATCAATTTCAAGCCATTTTTGATGACTCTAGTACAAAAATATCTAAAAGAGGATAGTGCAATGATATTGGGTTTTCCAAATAGCAGATGGATAGATGGAGAGATGATATATGGAGCAAAAGCACCAAATTACGCTATGAGTGAGATGTCTATACTATACAACGATGTAATATTTGCCAAAAAGTATCTACAGCAACATAAGTATAGAGTTACAATCACTGGCAAAGATTATATATTTCTTACAGCTACTCGGATTAATAGATAAATTTATGATATACTAACTATAATATACTAAAAAGGAGTGATTTTGATAGAACTTTTAGCTCAATCGGTTGAGTGGTGGCACTGGGTTGTATTTGGTATCGTCTTGCTTATATTGGAGATGACTACTGGTACTTTCCTTCTTTTGGGTCTAGGAGTCTCGGCTATGATAGTTGGAGCTATCGACTCTGTAGTAGATACATCTTTTGGAATGGAGATTATGATATGGTCGGTACTATCGGTATTGGCTTTAGTAGCGTGGTTTCGGTGGATAAAATCAAACACAGTTAGCCATAGTGGACAATCCAATTATAGACTAGATACTCTAGGCACAGTCATAGAAGATATCAAGCCTCACGATAGAGGCAAAGTGACTTTTGACTCTCCTGTGCTAGGTAATACATCGTGGCAAAGTACAGCCAAGATAGATATAGACAAAAATACGCGTGTACAG
Source organism: Sulfurovum sp. (assembly GCA_030634925.1). Classification (GTDB taxonomy): domain Bacteria; phylum Campylobacterota; class Campylobacteria; order Campylobacterales; family Sulfurovaceae; genus Sulfurovum. The sequence continues at coordinate 2,964 of DAOVZV010000177.1, read as the reverse complement.
ATAGTACAAGTAAATGGTCAGCTCATAGAAGTAGAACCATATATTCAAACACAAGGATAAAAGATGGACGCATTAATTATTATAATCGCTATAGCAGTGATGACAACACTATACAAAGGTATCAATATCGTACCACAAGGTGAAGAGTGGATAGTAGAAAGACTAGGTAAATTTTATAAGACTCTAGCCCCTGGACTCAATTTCATATTCCCTTATATAGACTATATACGACAAAAGATACCCACAAGAGATTTGATTTTGGATATACCTCAACAAGAAGTCATCACAAGAGACAACGCCGTAATACTCACCAATGCTATCACTTTTGTCCGTGTAACCAATCCTAGAGATGCACTATATGGTATAGAAAACTATGAAACAGCTATCCAACAGCTAGTCATGACAACTCTTCGTTCTATATTGGGAGAGATGAGTCTTGATGAAGCACTATCCAATCGTGACCAAATCAAATCAAAACTAAAAAACCAAATAATAGATGATGTAGCAGACTGGGGTGTCACAGTCAAATCTGTAGAGATACAAGATATATCACCATCGAAATCTATGCAAGACTCCATGGAGAGACAAGCAGCAGCCGAGAGAGAAAGAAGAGCTATAGAGACCACAGCAGAGGGTAACAAAAACGCTGCCATACTAGAAGCAGAGGGTAAACTAGAAGCTGCCAAAAGAGAAGCAAAAGCCCAAATAGCACTAGCCAACGCATCAGCAGAAGCTATCAGACTAATATCTGACAATATCCAAGACAAAGAGCTTCCTGCTATGTTTTTGCTAGGTGATAGATATATCTCATCACTAGAAGAAATCAGCAAAAGCAATAACTCCAAATTTGTAATCTATCCTGCTGATTTACAAGCATCTATCAAAGGTATGCTAGGTAGTGCATTCAAGAAATAGTTATAATTTTTGACTAATATCTGCCATAAGAGAGAGATGTACAATAGCATCTCCTCTATCTAATTTATCTCTAGCCATCTCTATAGCCTCTACTATATCTCTAACTCCACCATCAGCAAACAACGCATAAGCTGTATTGAGTAGTACAATATCTCTCTTTGCACCCTTCTCTTTGCCTGATAATATATCTCTAGTAATCCCTGCATTAAACACAGCATCTCCACCCAAGATAGCCTCTTTAGGAGCTAAATCAAATCCTTGTTCTCTAGGGTCTATCACACCTTCTGATATTTTGCCACTCTCCACATAAGCAAAAGCAGTATCACTAGATATGCCTATCTCGTCCATACCATCTAGGCTACTAACTACAAACGCTCTCTTGGCTTCGAGTGTAACCAACGCTTCAGCCATTCGTCTAATAAAAGATGAATCAAATACACCCAAAAGATACTTAGAAGCACTAGCAGGATTGGTAAGTGGTCCTAATATATTGAATATTGTCCTATGTTCTATGGATTTGCGAATAGGCATAATGTGTTTCATAGCAGGATGATGGTCTGTAGCAGGAAAAAAACAAAATCCACACTCCTCCAACATCTTTATCTTATTATCCCCACTCAAATCAAGATTGATACCCAAAGCCTCTAGCACATCAGTAGAACCAGAGTTACTAGTAATACTTCTATTGCCATGCTTGGCTACCACACGACCCATAGATGCCAAAAGTAGAGAAACAGTAGTAGAAATATTGAAACTTCCACTCTTGTCTCCACCAGTACCCACCACATCAATAGCCCTATCACGCAAATCATCTGATAATGGTATCTTGATAGAGTGTTCACGCATTATCTCTGCACAAATAGCTATATCCTCACTACTCTCACCCTCATCATAAAGACCTATCAAAAACTCTCTAGCCTCATCTGTAGGCATCTGATTGTCAAATAAGCATTGAAATTGTTCTTTTGTGTTCATTTTTTTAACCTACTTCTTCTCTATCTTCACATCACAAAGAGTAGCCGTAATAGTCGTCTCAAATCCTATACTTACATCGCTCCAAGTCTTGCCTTTGTGTAAATCATAACAGCTTTTACTGATACTAGTCAATGCACTTTTGGCATCAAAATCTAAAATATCTATTGTACCATCTGCTCTGAACTTACTATCTGCATAACTATACTTCATAGGGATTATAAGTGACTTTTGGTTCATAGTAATCATCACTTGTACCGTACCTGTCCTAGGTTTGTCTTTTATTCTTTTGTCTGCTTTTATATCTTTTATAGTAGCTTGTATAGAGCCTGAACTCATCTTGTCAAAGAAAAACTTCACTAAAGTCTCATCTCTACCACTGTTACCACTATCTATCTTTTGGGTATCTATATCTACTTTTGAACCCACCAAAATAGAAGCAAAATCTTTACCCTCTAGTGCTGTAGGAGTATAATTAACAGCCGTAAATTTACCACCTACTCCTATCTTGCCTAGAGTCTTATACGCTTTCCAATCGACATTCATACTATTTGGCTGAACCAAAAGACATCCTCCTGCTTGTCCAACTGTATATAGTGTAGCTAGACTTAGTAATATTTTTTTCATTTTGTAATCCTTTTTTATTTTTGGAGTGATTATATCATAATATCAATCTCAATCTTAGAAATTTTTTGAAGCTTCTTAAATCCTTTATCAAATGTAATTAATTTACAATTATTATGCTCACAAAATGCTAGATGAAATATATCAAATGAACTGTTATATAAATTTGTATTTTCAAATATATCTATTACTCTTTTATGAATATTTATATCTGTAGCTTTTACATATCTTGATAAAAATTTTAAGTTTTTTTGTATAGTAACAGGGTCTTCTTTAAGCTTTTGACAAGTAAAAGCAAATTCATATAAAATCATTTCAGATACTATTAAATTATTATTTGATGCTCTACTTTTTAATAATTCTTGAGAGATTTTTTGTTGATTTTTATTATCTATATTTTTACAAAAAGCATAGATATAAATATTTGTATCAAAGTATTCCATCATTTACCAT
>DAOVZV010000164.1 GCA_030634925.1 Sulfurovum sp. | reverse complement strand
GGGTACAGATAGAGAGGATGAAGCACAAGCTTTGTTTGACTACTATCAGCTAATCAAAAATGAAAAAGATGACGCACTAGAGGTGATAAACGGTATTATAGAGACACTAGATAGTACCAAGCATCAACTCGAAGAGCTTTTGGTCAATCCTGCTCAGGAGCAGATAGAGTATAGTGAGGGTATTAGGTATAGTGACTTTTTGGATTTAATCGAGATTAGAGGAGATTTCAAAAAGACATTTGAGGATATTATGTTCTCTACCAAAGTGATTATAAGTAACAAAGAGGAGTTTATCAGTTTTGTTACCCAACTACACAATGAGGGCTTTTATGATATGGCATTGGGTTATCTCGACTCATCACACAAGCTATTTGGACAAGACCAAGAGATATTGGCACTATATCATATAGTCAAAGGGAAAAGTTAGTGAAGATACAATTCAACAAAGATAGTTATCACTATATAAGTGATAACACAAAAGATATAGATAATAATACTATATTTCTCCAAACTGAACAAAACAGCTCATATTATGACAAACTAACAGACAAACCCCATAGCATAAGCGTAGATGAGCTTATATCTTTTTGGCAATTATCTGATATGAAAGTAGTAGGTGTCACAGGGACAAATGGCAAGACCACAGTCACAGCAGGTATATATTCTCTGCTACTAGACTTGAATGAAGCCCCTGCCCTACAAGGTACAAGAGGACTATTTGCCCAAGAAAAAAAGATAGTAGAGAAGAGTATGACAACTCCATCTATACTAGAGACTCTACACAATATGAAACAGACCAAAGATTTGGGATGTAGATATTTCATTATGGAAGTTAGCTCACACGCTATCGACCAAAATCGTATAGAGGGATTATCTTTTGCTCTCAAAGTTCATACAAATGTCACAAGTGACCATCTTGATTATCACGGTTCAGTAGAAGAGTATCGCCGTGTCAAGAGTATGTTTTTCGACGATGAGACACCAAAACTACTCAACAAAGATGATATAAAAAACATAGTATATAATCCAACCAACGCACAAAGCTATGGAGTAGATGAACCTGCTACATTTAAAGTACAAGCATTCTCTTTGATAAACGGTATCACAGCAGGTATCAAACATATGCAAACAGAGACGACCTTTCAATCACCAATGGTAGGAGTATTCAATCTATTTAACCTAATGGCATCTATAGGCTCAGTACAGATGCTAACTGGCAAAAACATAGAAGAGATATGTGCAGAAGTAGAGTATTTTGCAGGAGTATCAGGACGGATGGAAGTAGTCAGCCGTAATCCCCTCATAATAGTAGATTTCGCACATACAGCAGATGGTCTATCACAAGTACTAGAGTCTATGAAAGATAGAGATATATCAGTAGTATTTGGAGCAGGTGGAGATAGAGACAAGTCCAAACGACCTCAAATGGGTGCAGTAGCAGGACGATACGCAAACAAGATTTATGTCACAAGCGACAATCCCAGAGATGAGATACCAGAGATGATACTAGAAGATATTCTATTAGGACTACACGGCAAAGACAATGTCACAGCCACTCCCAACAGAAGACTAGCAATAGAGATGGCAATAGAGAGACTAGAAGAAAATGAAGTACTAATGATACTAGGAAAAGGCGATGAAGAGTATCAAGAGATAAAAGGTATCAAGCATCCCTTTGATGATAGAGTTGTAGTTAGAGAGATATTGGGAGTATAGCCATCTTTTGGTTATATTCATGAACGGATGAAAAATTAATTATAATATATATTATATAACATTTCAAGTAATTCCTACAAACAAAAATCAAGAATATAATAATGTAAAAGAAGCTATTGCTTTGTCTTGGATAAAAACTACAGATATGAAGTCTGCTATTAATCTTGCCAAATTTTTTATAAATAAAAGTGAATTTAATATTCAAAAAGTACTACAAGTTCCTATAATTGTAAATAAAGAAGATTTTGATAATAAAGATATAGAATTAAAAATGTTTCATCATGCAAATGAGTATAATATAGCTTTCTATTATATTGCTATAGCGATAAATCAAAATATACCACAAAAGGAAGTTCAATTACAACCCTCTTATAAATCTAACTTATCAGATACTATAGCCATACAAAAAGAGCTATCTAATCAAGGAAGATGTTTACATTATCAAGCAAATAATCAATGTAATGAAATTATCAAAGCTCATTCTCTTCAAAAAAAAGGTATTTTACAAAAAATAGCTAGAAAAGGAAAAATATATTCATTGTCATCTAGTCTAGGTAATATAACAAAAAATAATGGCAAGATTACTTTAAAAGAAACTGGAATTAATAAGTTTTCAATTTTCAAAGGTTTTTGTAAAAAACATGATAATGAACTATTTTCACCAATTGATAATTATGATTTAGATATAAATAATAGTGAACAATTTTTTTTATATTCATATCGTGCTTTAAGTAAAGAAGTTTTTCATAAACAAAATGCCTTAAATCTTTACAAACAAGAGCTAGAAAAAAGAAGAGATAGTCAAGTATTAAGCTCATTCATTTCAAATAATTTAAAAGGAATTAAAATAGGATATAATAGTCTTATTCATCATAAAAATATTTATGATAATATATTAAATACAAAAAATTATACAGATATTAGATATATATCATTTAATAGCACTCAACCATTATCTTTAGCATTTTCAAGTGTTTTATATCCTCAGTATGATTTTTTTGGTAATTTATTGCAAGATTTATCAAATAATACAATAAAATTTGATTTATTTAGTTTTTCCTCTGCTCCAACAAAAGAAGGATGGTCATTTATATTTTCTTGGCATAAAAGTAGTGATAAGTCTTGTTTCAAATTTATAAAGTCTATTCAAGGTATGTTATATCAAGGTCATAATTTGAATGATATATTATTTAGATTCGTAATAAAATCTTGTGAAAATATAGCTTTTTCTCCTATTTTTTGGGAATTATTAACACCTATTGAACAAGATGAAGTTTCAAATGTTATTACAAGCATAAATAATCCATTTACAGATACTATTGATGATTATTTACAAAAAGATTTAACAGGTATTTCAAAATGGGTGTTTTCTAAAGTAAATTCTAGTTTTATATTATAAATTACAATAATATTTTCTAGTTATAACAAAAATTACTTCAAAATCCCAAAACTAAGCTTCAATACTTCATCTGTCATCACAAACCTTGATATTTTTATTTTACCTTGGTGAAGTTTCCTTTTTGTTTCAGACTAATATAGCCAACTTTTGGTTATAATAATAACATTTTAATATATTAATGAAAGGGCAAAATTGAGCGAAAATCTTATAGGTTATATAGATGACCGAGGCAATATATTGGACACACAAAGTGCAGGAGAAAACCCTACTGCAACGCCAATAGAGTATGATAATTCAAAAGCGTCACTAGAGATAGTCAGACACTCCACAGCACACCTTATGGCTCAAGCCATCACAGAACTCTATCCAAATTCACAATTTTTTGTAGGACCTGTAGTTGAAGAGGGTTTTTATTATGACTTTCGAGTAGATGAGCAAATCGGTGAAAATGATTTGAAGTCTATCGAGAAAAAGATGAAAGAGCTTATCAAAAAGAAGTACAAGATAGAGAAATATGAGATAAGCAAAGAGGAAGCATTAGCAAAATTCAAAGATGATGACCTCAAACTTAAAGTGATGAGCCGTATTACAGATGATACTCTAAGCATATACAAACAAGGTGAGTTTGAAGATTTATGTAGAGGTCCTCATGTTCCAGCATTGAGATTTTTGCATAATTTCAAGCTTACTCGAGTAGCAGGGGCTTATCTAGGTGGAGATGAAAAAGCAGAGATGCTTACACGGATTTATGGTATAGCATTTGCAGACAAAGAGTCACTAAAAGCTCATCTGCTGATGATAGAAGAGGCAAAAAAGAGAGACCATAGAAAGATTGGTGCAGAGATGGAACTCTTTATGTTTGATGAAGAGTCAGGAGCAGGACTACCTTTTTGGATGCCAAAAGGTGCG
>DAOVZV010000252.1 GCA_030634925.1 Sulfurovum sp. | reverse complement strand
AGAAGAAGATGTCAGAAAAGTAATCTATAATGAAAATGAACTGCTAGATATGACAGGTGACTTAATCAAATTCCTAAGACTAAAATCCAAAAAAGTAACTATCTCAAATGAGGTATTTAACTTCAACAATGTCTTAAATGAATTATCAGGAATGCTTAGTAACTCTCACAAGAAAAGAGATATTGAACTTATTTTTGATATAGACAAAGATGTACCTAGATATATGTTTTCAGATTCACTTCATCTAGGACAGATATTGACAAATCTATTGGAATATATCATCCAAAATACACAGACAACAGAGATTAAAGTCAGTGTAGTAGTATTATCTAGTCTCACAGAAGGACTCAAAATCCAATTTCATATAGAAGCAGATATGAAGATAGAGAACAAAGATACACTATTTAAATCATATTATGATGAACATACTAGAAGCTATGTAGGCTTGGGGCTATTTGTAGCAAAAGAGCTTACTCTTTTGATGGATGGAGAGCTGATAATAGATGAAGTAGATGAGTATGAAGATTATCTACTTCTCACTATTCCCATAGAAGAAAAAAACAAAGACAAGAGAAAATATCGCCTACCAAACAAAGGATTAGTTGGCAAAAAGATGTTGATAGTAGATAGTAGTGATAACTCAGCCATAGCCATAGAAAAACTATTTACTTACTTCAAAGCAGATGTAACTATCCTATCTCCAAATCAATTCAATCAACGAATGCCTGATTTTTCTAAATATGAGATTATAGTATTGAGTGATGTACTATTTGAAGCAAATATATTTAGAGCATTGAAAAGTATCAAAGCACATACAAATATAAAAGTAATAAGCTTAGCAAACCTATTCAATACTTATCAGATGACTCCAAATAATATCATAGATATAACTATGAAGAAACCTCTAACACAAGAGTATGTCTTTGATACCCTCATACAACTATATGAAGTCAATGATAGTCATAGAGTAGATGGTAAAAATACAAACTCACTAGCTACATATATAGGTGATTTCCCTGCTGTTGAAAATATATCACTAGATGATTTTGCAATATTTAGAGGTTCTCATATATTGATTGTAGAAGACAATCGTATCAATCAAAAAGTAGTATTGAGTATGTTTGGACACTCAAATATGAAACTATCTATAGCCAATAATGGTCAAGAAGCTTTGGACTTTTTAGAAGATAATAGCGATAGTGTCAATTTCGTCTTTATGGATATAAATATGCCTGTGATGGATGGATTTGTGGCTACAGAGAAAATAAGAGAAAATCGTAAATTTGATAATATACCTATCGTATCATTGACAGCCCTAATATCAGAACACGAAATCCAAAAGATGTTTGATGTAGGGATGAATGGATATTTATCTAAACCTGTAAAAATAGAGAAACTATATAGTGCATTAAACTCATTTTTGCAAAAAGATAAATTTGTAGATATAGAAGAGACAAACAAATCTTATGTACCAATAGACTTAGAGGGATTAAATGTAGAAGAGGGATTATCTCATACCAAAAACAGTACAATATTCTATCAAGAGATACTAAGAGAGTTTTTAGACGCATATTCAGATAGTGACAAAGTATTTGAAAGATTAGTCAAAGAAGAGAGATTTGGTCAAGTAAAAATGTTATGCCTAGATATGAAAGGATTAACAGGCACAATCGGAGCAAAAGAGATGCATATAGTTATAAATGAGATATATCAATACCTAATCTACCACAAACCAGAAGTAATACATAGCTATATTCCAAAATATAAAAAAGAGTTAGATAAACTTAAAAAATCAATAGATATATATCTTTCTGTATAATAAATGGTGGATTTATCCACCGTTTATTATAAGTATTGGTGGATAAATCCACCCTACGCATATTATATATTACTACTCAAATACTCTATAGACTTCTCGATAGCTTCTGATATTTTGGAAGCGTCTTTGCCTCCTGCTTGGGCGAAGTCTGGGCGACCTCCTCCACCTCCACCTAGGATTGGAGCTATCTCTTTTATCCAATTTCCTGCTTTGATAGATGTCTCTTTAGAACCACATGCTATCATTACTTTATCACCTCTTTTTTGAAAAAGCATTATAGCGATATTTGGGTATCTATTTTTAGCTTCATCTATTAGCTCTTTGATGTCTCCATTTTCTACTTCTGATACTATCGTATTGATACCATTTATCTCTACTGCTTCGAGCTCTTTTTTCGTAGAGTTTTGTACTTTTTGTAATTCACTTTTTAGAGTTTGTATCTGCTCTTTTAGCTTGTTTATCCCTGCTATTGGTTTTTGATTTTTGAGTTCACCTTTTATATCTTTGAGTTCACATCTCATATCATATACTCTTTGCATAGCACTATTTCCACATATAGCTTCTATTCGTCTAACTCCTGCACTTACACCACTCTCTTTTGTAATCAAAAAGAGTCCTATATCTGCACTACTCTGGACATGAGTACCACCACATAATTCTATAGAGTTATCACCTATACTTACTACTCTTACTTCATCTCCATACTTCTCTCCAAATAGTGCTTTTGCTCCAGAGACTCTGGCATCTGCTATACTCATCTCTTTAACTTTGGATGGGATAGCTTCACTTATCTGTTCATTGACCCAATCTTCTACCTCTTTT
>DAOVZV010000336.1 GCA_030634925.1 Sulfurovum sp. | reverse complement strand
TCATTGTCTATATTAATCTTTACTATATCTGAAAATACCTCATAAGTCTCATCAAAATAATCTGTAACATTTGATTCTCTATATCTAGCATCTATATCACTTTTTTCAAACTCTTTTTGTTGATATAAATTGCTGACATTTATATCAGGCACTACATATTGAGCCATATCATAAACTGGAATTATCTCTTCTTGCTCTATTGGTTGAATTGGAGTAGTTTCTCTATCACTACATCCTATAAATATAAACGCCAAAAAAGGTATAAATACTATTATCATTTTCATCATAATCCTTTGAATTTTAATATTATATTATATCAATCTTGAAGTTATGTCAAGGTTAATTTTGATATTATGCTATTTATGATATTTAAAACATTAAACAACATACCCAAAACAGTAGGAACTATAACCAAGAGACCATATTATGGAGATAACTATCGTTCTAATATGATGCTAAATCCTCTGGAGTTAAAGCACCTAAATAGTATAGATGAGCATAGAGCAGATATGATAACTCTCAATCTCGAAGATGGTATATCCGTATCGAGAAAGGGTGAGGCATTGGCAAATATAGCTATATTTCTATCTCATCTTGAAGAGTCCAAATCATTTATCACAGTTCGTACCAATCCTCTATCTGAGGGTGGAGAAGATGAGATAAAATTCCTAAATGATTTTGGTTTTGATGCCATTCGAGTAGCCAAAATAAGAACTACTGATGATATAAAAAAGGCACTATCTTTGCTATCTAATGACAAAGAGTTGCATATATCTATAGAGACCAAAGAGGCATTTGATAATCTAAGTACCTTTGGTATAGACGATAGACTTACTACGGTTCATCTAGGAGTGTTGGACTTGTTGAGTGATTTGGGATTGCCACAATCTATAGTTAGTCTATCAAATCCTACTATGGATTATATATTATCAAGATTTCTGATTGATAGCCATATAGCTAGATTGAAGCCATTTTCATTTATGTTTCAGGACTATCACGATACAGATACATTTGAAAAGTGGTGTATCAAAGAGAGTATGATGGGGTTTGAGAGTAAAGCTTGTCTAGGACCAAAGCAGGTAGATATAGCCAATAGAGTTTTTGGAATAGATGAGTCACAGATACAGAGGGCTAGAGATATAAAAGAGCTATTTGAGAGAAACTCACGAAATGGAATAAACGGATTTATGGATGATAGATATGGCTTCATAGATGAGCCGATATATAGAGATAGCCTACTAATACTAAAGGATAATATTTGAAAATTTTCAAAATGATAATGATACTAGCACTTCTAAATACAATGCTATTATCCAATGACGATAGACCACCGATACCATACAACTTCTTAGCCAAAAAAGAGGTCAAGAGATTTGTTGATATGATGGTCAAAAAGCACCACTTCAAACGCAAATATATAGTATCTGTACTCAAAAGTGCTAGATTAGATAGAGATACGCTAGATAGATACACAGGACGATACAAAGTAGGCACAACCAACGGCTCGTGGGAGAGATACAAAGCCCATGTATTGGACAAAACAAGTCTCAAAAAAGCCAAAAAGTTTAAAAGAGAGTATTATAAAACACTCAAAAGAGCCAGTAGAGAGTACAAAGTAGATATGAACTATATAGTAGGGTTCATAGCAGTTGAGAGCAAATTTGGTGAGTATAGTGGAGACTACAGAGTATTAGATGCCTTGGCAACATTGGCATTTCACAAAAACCGTATGAAGAAATTTTTCAAATCAGAATTTAAGCATCTGTTTTTGATGGCAAGAGAG
>DAOVZV010000060.1 GCA_030634925.1 Sulfurovum sp. | reverse complement strand
TCAATTAGGAGAATATACTTATATCAAAGATGGTGTAGAGGTAGTAGCCAATGGAGATTTACATAGGTTCTTTGCAGGTGACCCCTCAGCAGGTGTATATATGTCAGGATTTTTTGTGGTGATGATGTTTGGATTGCCATCTATGGCGTTTGCTATATATCTCAATACTCCAATCTCTAGCCGAACTAGAGTAGGTATGATATTAGCAGGAGTTGCATTTACATCTTTTCTCACTGGTATTACCGAGCCGTTGGAGTTTTTGTTTTTGTTTGTTGCACCTTTGTTGTTTGTACTTCACGCTATACTCACAGGATTGGCATTGGCATCAGCACAGATATTGGATATACACGCAGGGTTCGGATTTTCAGCAGGTCTGATTGACTACCTAATCAACTACAAACTAGCTACCAATCCTATACTTATACTACCTCTAGGATTAGTATTTGGCTTCATCTATTTTATCACAAGCTACTACACAATCAAGATATTCAAACTACAGATATTTACAGATGATACCACCAAAGAGAACACCACAACATCATCACAAGCCAAAGAGTTCATCAAAGCACTAGGTGGAGAAGAAAATATAGTAGAGACAAGTGCATGTATCACAAGACTAAGAATGACCCTAAAAGACAATACTCACCTAAAAGATGATGACTTCACAGCACTAGGAGCAAAAGGAGTAATAAGACCTGATAAAACCTCCATCCAAATAGTACTAGGTACAAGAGCCGAGAGTGTAGCAGAGGAGATTAGAGATTTTCTTTAAGCTTTGTTGGATGAAATTGAACCTATATTAGCTATGATTTATATAGGAGTTAGGCGTTGTAATTATTAGTGGTTTGTTAGCTGACCCTGAGGTTACAATTCAAGTCAACAGTTGTATGTAGAATAGACTAGAAAAGGAAAGAAATGAGCAAAAACAAAAATGAATTTAAAGATATAGTAGATAAAAGTACCAGTATCTTATCTACGGATGATATAAAAGAAAATTTAGCCAAAACGATAGAAGACAATACAAACCTAGACTTAGAACAATCACAACAACTAGTAGAGGATATTGCAGACACAATAGAGTTAGTTGATAAGAACTATAAAGATTTGAAAAAAGCTAAAGAAGAAGGAAAGACAAGAACCCAATGGATACAAAGTAAAGTAGATATTGTTGTTAAAGATTTATCAAGTGATGCTAAAGATAAATTTGTACAAGAGATTAAGACAAGTCTTGATACATCAAATAATGATATGCTCGTAGAGGTATTTGATGAAACTGTAGATTTATCAAAAAAATTACCAAATTCTAAATATAAAGATTTGAATAAAAAAGTTATCATAGATGATTTTAGTAGACAACTGAAAGACAATACTGTTTTAGGTGCTATAATCAACGAAGATGGTAAATTTGAAATTGATACAAAACACAAAGAGATAAAAGCAGTAAAAGAGTATTTTGAAGCAAAGCTTGATTCTGATTATGACAAGCAATTTAAAACAGCCGTTTCAGTAGCTACAGAAATAGCTAAAAACAAAGATTTATTACCACCATCTTTAAAAGATAAAACACCCGAAGAGATAAGTATGATAGTTGATAAAGGTGTAACATCTGCTAAAGTTGCTTATAAATTAGCAAACGGTGAACTTAATGCTATGGATGCAGTTGAATACACAATAGATAGGAATACAGCTATTTTAAATTCTGCTATTGTTACAGCTACTACAAAATATGGTGGGGTAGCAGGTGGAAAAGTTGGTGGCTTTATTGGTAGTATATTTGGACCTGCTGGAACAATAGCAGGTACAGCAATTGGTACTGTTGTTGGAAAGTTTGCAGGTAATTTTGTTGGTGGGTTGATTAATAAAGGTGTAAAAAAGATAGCAAGTGTAGCCAAATCTCTTGCTAGTAGTGTAGTAAGTGGTGTTAAATCGGTAGCGAGAAGTGTAGGAAATGTAGTAAGTTCAGCTTGGGATAGTGTATGTTCTTGGTTTTAATAAAAAGGATAAAATAAAATGGCTAAAACAATAAAATTTAATCTTTTACTAGATGATAATCCAGTAAGAGATATAGAAACTTTACAAAATAATTTTTGCATAGATGATATACTAGAAGTATATGAAAATGGTTTGCTTCAAAAATGGCTCAAAGTTCGTGGCTTTGATGAATATTTAGAAAAAGTTGAGAATATTACAAAAGAGGGTTCTATTACAGTAGAACTTATCAAAATATTTGATATTAAAAAAGATGATGCAGAGATAAGAGAGAGTATCTATTCACTTGAATTTCAAGAAGAGAGAAAAAAAGATTTAAAAAACTTCAATCTTAAAGATAGTTACTTAAAAAATGGAATTTCTAAATATCATAAAGAGTATGAGGAACTTATAGAAGCTATTATTGAAAAAAAAGAAAATATGGCATTTTTAAAAGTAGCTTCAAAAGAGATAAGTGATAAATATCTGAAACTATTTGAGCTTGATTATAAAGATAGTTATGAGTTATACAAAGAAAAATCACCACTTATGATATATGCTATTTTGATGAACGATAAATTAAGTTATTGGTTTATGAAAAATGAGATAATCAAAAAAGACTTATATAGTAATCTTACATTTATCAAGATACAACAAAGATATCAAAAAGATACAAACTATGAATGGATTAAAGTGTGTGATGAGCCAGTAGAAATTTTAAATATTTATCAATCAAGCAACTGGGTATATATTGATAAAATCAAACATAGGAACAATGAAAAAAGTGAATTTACAAAAGATAATGCTATAGGTAAAACTTTTAATGAATTATATTTTAGTTCTTATTCATCATCAGATTACATTGATTATATTAAAATAAATAATAAAAATAATTTAGAATTTTATACAGGTATTACAGATTCTTATTGGAAAGATTTAGAAACATCAGATATAAAAGTGATGATTTTATCAATCCCTGATGGTACATTTATAAGAAGTGCTAATGACTTAAAACAAGAGTTATCAGCAGAAGAGATAAATGGAAACTTTTTAATTTTAGATGGTTTAGCTTATAAAAGTAATAATGACTATGACTCAATAGTATATATGAAAGTATAAATAATGAACACAGTAGATAAAATTTCATCTTACATTGAAGCACTTAGACCCATACTATATATACCTACATTTGATTTTAATTCATTTGATAATATCATAAAAGAACTATCCTCAAAAAGTAAAATTTATGAATTTAATGAGGGTTTAGGATATGTTAATTTTGAAACAAAAAATCAAGAAACTGCCTATACTCTTGAAGAGTTTTTAAACCTTTTCTTAACAGAACAAACACAGCCTATCTATTTAGTTTTAAAAGATGTGCATAATTTAATAGATAATCATAAGATAATATCTCTTTTAAAATCAATAGCACTCAAAACAATCTATGAAGATAATTATTATGTCACTATATTTATAGTTGCTACTAAATTAAATATACCAACAGAGTTAGAAAAACTTATAACTGTTTATGATACACCTCTCCCAAATAGAGCAAAGATAATAGAGACTATCAATGATTTTTCACAAAGTATGAAGATAACTATTGATACACATTTAGTAAATGAGTTAGCATTATCTTTAAAAGGTTTTAGTAAATTTGAGATAATTCAGATTTTAAATTTTGCCTATCAAAAAAGTGGAACGGTTGAGAAAAAAGATACACAACTTATACTTGAAGAGAAAGAGCAAATTATCAAAAAATCGGGAATGATAGAGATACTTAATTTTAAAGAGGGTATTAATGATATTGGTGGTCTTGATAATTTAAAAAAATGGCTATATAATAAGTCTAAAATATTTAATAATCTTGAAAGTGCCTTAGAGTTCGGAGTAGAAACACCAAGTGGTATGTTAATAGTCGGTATGCCAGGATGTGGGAAAAGTTTAACAGCAAAAGCCACGGCTAGACTTTTTAATGTACCACTTCTGAGGCTTGATATTGGAAAACTTCTAGGTAAGTATGTGGGTGAGAGTGAAGAAAACATGAGAAGAGCCATAGGCATGGCAGAAGCCGTTAGTCCTTGTGTTCTTTGGATAGATGAGATAGAAAAAGCATTTGCAGGTGCAGGAGATGCAGGAGGAAATGAAGTAACAACTAGACTCTTTGGATATTTCTTAACTTGGATGCAAGAGAAAAAAAGCTCTGTTTTTGTAGTAGCAACTTCAAATGATATTTCAAATTTACCACCAGAGTTTTTAAGAAAAGGTAGATTTGATGAGATATTTTTTGTAGATTTTCCAAATGATGAAGAGAGAAAAAATATCATTGAGCTTCATTTGAAAAAACGAAAGAAATGGAATAAAAATATTGATACGATTAAATTACTAAAAGAAACGCAAGGTTATAGTGGTGCAGATATAGAAGCAGTGATAAAAGATACTATTGAAAAAGCTTTTATAAATGAGTGGAAAGAGATAAGAACTAAAAATATTTTAGATGAATTGGCAGATACTAAACCGATGTCTGTGTCGTTGAAAGATAAAATAGAGAGTTTGAAAACCACTTTAGATAAGCTTGATGTTAATAATGCGAGCAAAAATGATAACCTATAACCCTAATTTGAGCTTTCTTTGTAATTTACCTTGAAACCTTATGGTTAGGTACAATAGTGTTAAGTTAAGCTCTAATCTTGTAGGTTCGACTTTATTGAACGATTACTAAAACACGATTATGCTACCATGTTCGATAAAGTTGAACCTACCTAAATTTAATAAAAATCCTTAACTTAACGCCATTGTACCTAACCATATTTCTACCGAGAAAGCATAAAAACACCAAATATAATAGGCAAATGAACTAGATATATCACCAAGGCATTTCGTCCCATAAATGCCAATACTCCTCTTCCGTATCTACTTATATCTAATAGTCTATTGGTAAATAACTTCTCGTGCCATCCGTAAGATACGATAACTATACCCAATAAAACTACTCCAAACCAAGGGAAAAATGGTACGAAGTCTTGTGTGTATCTAGGTAAGTGTAGAGGTGCTTTGAGAAAAACATATATATAGTGAAGCTTTAGCCATCCCAAAGTCGAGCCTATAGATATAAATGCTATGGCAAAGATAGATAATCTAGGATAGGCTATAAATATCAGTCCTACCAAAGATGATATAAGTATAAAGTGTATTATCCCAAAATATACCCATGAACTAGGGAATGATATATATGTAGATATAGTGATTATGATAGATACAACTGATAATATAGCAGTTCTTTTGGCTACTTTCTTCCAGTTGATACTATCTTTGTGAGCTAGTTTTAGACTCATTCCCATAGATAGTAGAAATATAGATATGATGATATATCTAGGTATTATCCACCATATATTATTGTTGGGATTGACTGATATATAGCCAAATAGATTGAGGTCATAGCCAAAATGGTATATTATCATAAATAATATAGCCCAACCTCTAAATATATCTAGTGAGTCTAATCTAGTTTTGTGCATAATCTATCCATCTTTGGTATTTACCATCCACATAGAGAATATATCTATATAATTCCATAGGCTTTTGATATTTTCTTCTGATGATAGATTTTCTGTGATGATAGGTTCTATACTCTCTCTAAATATCTCTAACCATACCAATCTAGCCTTTGGAGTGATATTGAAAAATGTATGTCTTCCTACCATCTGAGGAGAACCATTTTTTTGTCTAAAGTAATCATCTCCTCCACAAATCTGTATGAAAAAGTCTGCTGTATTGTCTCCTGCTTTTATCATATCTTCTCTATTTTTTGGAAATATATCATTGATAGAACTATCAAATAGCTCCATATATACTCTATCTAATAAATCTCGCATACCCTGTTCACCTATATCAGTTAGAAGTTGGGGATTTGGTTTTGTTACAGGTGGGGTAATCCTATATTGATAAGGAGATATAGTTAGGTCGAGGGTAGAAAATTTCATATTTTAAGTCCTTTTGTTTGTGTTGTGAAGTATAACATCTATAAATTTATCGGCAGTTCCCACTGCTACAGCTACTGTTTTCTACAGCGAAGCTATTGGTATATCCACACTCTATACACTCAAAAGAGAGTAGTTTGGGAGATGAACAGCCTGATGACCTCTGGTCTGTGAGTTCTATACTATCTTGACTACACTTGGGACAAAATCCCCTTTTGATACTATCTAGCTCCTCTTTTTTCTCTTTGAGATAGAGGATATAGACAAAAACCGAGCCAAAAAGTATAAGAAACATAAAAGTTAATAGATAAAATGAATTGATGATGAACTCCTTAATATAATTATAGCTAAAATAGTTATAGATTTTATAATACAAAGGAATAAAATGCAATATCTAATGGCACTAGATGCAGGAACAGGAAGTATAAGAGCAGTTATCTTTGATACAAAGGGAGTCGAAATATCTGTATCCCAAAAAGAGTGGACTCATATAGGAGAAGAGGGTGTTCCTAATAGTATGGGTTTTGATGTAGATAACAATTGGAAATTGGTAGTAGAGTGTATCAAAGAGTCTCTAACCAAAGCCAATCTCCAAGGCAAGGATATATTGGCACTAAGTGCTACAAGTATGCGAGAGGGCATAGTGCTTTATGATAGTGAGGGTAATGCGTTGTGGGGGGTTGCCAATGTGGATGCTAGAGCAGACAAAGAGGTGAGACATCTCAAAGAGAATTTCGATGGTATAGAAGAGAAGTTTTATCAATCATCAGGACAGACATTTGCATTGGGTGCATTACCACGGATTTTGTGGCTT
>DAOVZV010000178.1 GCA_030634925.1 Sulfurovum sp. | reverse complement strand
TTGACCATAGCACCAATCTCAAAAGGCAATCTAAATCCTACAGTATCTGGTAGATTGATGGTACTTGCTCCTGCACTTATCACAGCGTCGCTTATCTCTTTGATGAACTCTATATCGCTCCGTCCTGCATCTTCACAGCTAAACTCTACATCATCTACAAATGTCCTAGCATACTCTACTGCTCGGACGGCTCTTTTGATGACTTCATCAGGACTCATCTTTAGCTTGTACTCCATGTGTATAGAAGATGTAGCTATAAATGTATGTATCCTCTTCATCTTTGCTTTGGATACTGCTTCTCCTGCTGATTTGACATCAGAATCCAATGCCCTAGCCAATGAGCATACAGTCGAGTGTGTAACTCTCTGTGCTATCTTGTCTATAGCATCAAAATCCCCTGGACTAGCAGCTGCAAAACCAGCCTCTATAATATCTACTCCCAATCTCTCTAGCTGAGAAGCTATCTGTATCTTCTCTTCTGTGTTCATAGAAGCCCCAGGGCTTTGTTCTCCATCTCTTAGAGTGGTGTCAAATATTAGTATTGTTTTTTTGTTGTTCATTGTGTGACCTTAATTGTGTATGTAAGAATTGTCTAATTTTAACTTTAATTTAGTTAATTTAGAAACTATAGATGAAAAGTAAGTTGGTATTTAGAGTGAGAGTAGCAGAAGAGTAGTAACTTGTATTGAAATTTTGCTAGTATGTATGATGCTTTTCATAATCTTCTCCGTATATATTTGATAGATTATACACTAAATAGAGACAAATAGCAAATATTATGATAAAATATCAAAAATATAATGGGAAATGTATATGAAAATAGCTATCGTCAAACTCTCTGCGATGGGAGATATTATCCACGCTATGGTAGCTTTGCAATATATCAAGTCTTATGATAGTTCCATAGAGATAGATTGGATAGTAGAAGAGGTATTTGCTCCTATCCTAGAATATAATCTACATATAGACAATATATTAATTGTCAAACTCAAAGCCATCAAAAAAGATAAACTATCAATATTTAAAGAGATAAAAAGAGTAAGAGAGTATGCCAAAAATAGCTATGATTTAATCATAGACGCACAAGGACTTCTCAAATCTGCCTTCGTCTCAAACCTATTGGGGCAAAATCGTGTAGGATTTTCCAAAGAGTCTATAAGAGAGGGAATAGCTAGTAAGTTTTATAATCAGATGGTGGAGATAGATTATGATGCCAATACTATTGATAGAAATGTCAAAGTATTATCAGAGCCTTTGGGATTGGAGATAAGCCATCAGATGATACAAGATAAAGAGCCGTTTTTGTTTTATGATATAGAAAATTTGACTTTTGTGCTTCCCAAAAATGAGATAAATATTATTTTTGTTATTGGCTCAACATGGGAGAGTCGTAATTATCCCAAAGAAAAATTCGCTCAAATCGCTGATGAACTCAAATCAAAAGTATGGATTACATGGGGTAATGAAGCAGAATACCAAAAAGCAAAATGGATAGAGGAACATTCAGATTTTGCCAAAGCTTTGCCAAAGCTAAATCTAAATAATCTCAAAGCTATCATCTCTCAGAGTAGTTTGCTCATCGGTAATGATACAGGACCTACGCATTTGGCATGGGGACTCAATATCCCATCTATTACGATTTTTGGTCCTACTCCTATCAATCGTGTATATCAGACAAATATCAATAAAGTAGTCAATTCTTCTAGTAAGGTCAATCATTATAAGCTCAATAAAGAGGATTATTCTATTAGAGATATAGAGACCAAAGATATTATAGATATAGCAAAGGAGCTTTTGGATGATTGATTATATATATTTTATTATCTACAAGATATTTGCTTTTTGGCTTTGGATTTTGCCTAGAGGCATCGTAATATATATTATCAAATCTTTGGCATGGTTTGCATATACTGTAAGTAAAAAACATCAAAAGATAATAGATAAAAACTTAAATATAGCATTTGATAATAAACTAAACAAAGATGAGAAAAAAAAGATAGGCATATCAGCATTTGCCAATCTGATAGATACACTATTTGGTATCATAGAAAGAGATGGTATGAATGCAAAAGATGTTGTCAAAAATATAACAGTAGAGGATGAAGAGATAGTCCAACAAGCTCAAAAAGATGGCAGAAAAATCATCTTCATCACAGGTCATCAAGGCAATTGGGAGCTTTTGTCTCAATCAATCGCGATATATTTTGATTTGACGCTAGTGGGAGTAGGACGGAAGATAGATAGTGACCTTATGGACAAAGTACTCAAGAAAAACCGTGAGAGATTTAATGTAGAGATGGTATATAAAAAAGGTGCAATCAAAGGCTGTATCAAAGCACTATCACAAGACAAAGCCATAGGAATACTAATAGACCAAGCATTGTCCAAAGACCAATCAATAGATATAAAACTATTTGGACAAGATGCCACACATACACCAATAGCCTCGATACTCTCACGAAAGTTTGGAATAGACTTAATCCCAGCATTTATATCGACAGAAGATTATAAAAGTTACCATATCAAGATATACCCACCTATCAAGAGTATCAAAACAGATAATCAAGAGGAAGATTTGGCTAAACTAACACAACTACAAGCAGATATAATGCAAAAAGTAATAACAGACCATCCAAAAGAGTGGTTTTGGATGCATAAAAGATGGAAAGGGTTTGAGGTATGAAGATAGCAGTAGTAGGTACAGGTTATGTAGGTCTATCCAATGGTATCCTTTTGGCTCAGAATAATGAAGTATGGACTTTGGATATTATGCCTGAGAAGATTGAGATGCTCAAAAATAGAGAGTCACCTATAGAAGATAGAGAGATTAGCCAATATCTACAAAATAAATCATTAAATTTCAATCCCACACTAGATAAAATAGAAGCTTATAGAGATGCTGATTTTATCATTATAGCTACTCCTACAGACTATGACCCAAATACCAACTATTTTGATACTTCATCTGTAGAGATAGTCATCAAGGATATTTTGGAGATAAACAAAGAGGCGTTGATAGTTATCAAATCCACTGTCCCTCTAGGATATACCAAAACTCTCCAAAAAAAATATAATAGAGATAATATAATCTTCTCTCCAGAGTTCTTGCGAGAGGGAAAAGCACTCTATGACAATCTATATCCATCTAGGATTATCGTAGGTGAACAGTCCCAAAGAGCCTCAGAGTTTGCAAATCTTTTAGCCAATGGTGCTATAAAAAAAGATATTACTATCTTATTGACAGATTCTACAGAAGCAGAAGCTATTAAGCTATTTTCTAATACCTATCTAGCTATGCGTGTGGCATATTTCAATGAATTAGACTCTTATGCAGAGGTACACAGACTCAACTCTAGGCAAATCATAGAGGGTGTAGGACTTGACCCTCGTATAGGCTCACACTATAACAATCCATCATTTGGATATGGAGGATATTGCCTACCAAAAGATACAAAACAGCTAAAAGCCAACTATGCAGATGTACCTCATAGTCTCATAGGTGCTATCGTAGAATCCAATCAGACTAGAAAAGACTTCATCTCAGATACTATACTAGCAAAGAAGCCAAAAGTAGTGGGTATTTATAGACTGATTATGAAGAGTGGTTCAGACAATTTCAGGGCATCTTCTATATTGGATATTATGGATAAAATCATCTCAAAAGGTGTAGAGGTAGTGATATATGAACCTGTAATTGATGATGAT
>DAOVZV010000067.1 GCA_030634925.1 Sulfurovum sp. | reverse complement strand
TGGTGAGTGTGATATTATGCTCACCTAGTCCTAATGTAGAAGCATTTATATCCATATCTTTGGTAGAGGATATGATATTGCCTTCTCTTTCCCACTCATATCCTGATATAGGATAGTCTCCCATTATACTTGTAGCAGATAATGATACCAATGCACCCAACGCAGATGAGTTATAGTCTGATTGGTAGTATATGCTAGATATAGGTGGTTTGGATATATGTATTTTGATAGTTATAGGAGTTGTTCCAGCACTGTTTGTTGCATTTATGATTATATTATAATCAGGAGTTTTGGCATTGTTTAGTATATGACTAGTTGAGATGATACCACTACTAGAGATAGTAAAGTCCTCATCTGTATTACCTGATAATATGCTATAGCTATCTATAGTATTTGTATCTATACTGCTATTGTCTGTGAGGATAGATGCTATATCTGTACCGATAGGAGTATATGTACTAAGTGTAATATCAGATATAGCAGAGAGTAGGGGAGCTAACTCTATGATATTGGTGATAGTTAGAGACAACGATATAGGAGAGCTATCTCCTTTTGCATTGGTTGCTATTATAGATAAATCATAGTTTGGAGTAGTCTCAAAATCAAGAGCTTTGTTGATAGATATGACACCACTATTAGAGATATTGAAGTCTCTATTTGTATCTCCCTCTACTATGCTATATCCCAAAATATCATTTGAGTCAATATCATCACTAGC
Organism: Sulfurovum sp.; assembly: GCA_030634925.1. Classification (GTDB taxonomy): domain Bacteria; phylum Campylobacterota; class Campylobacteria; order Campylobacterales; family Sulfurovaceae; genus Sulfurovum. Next base: position 5,778 of record DAOVZV010000067.1, on the reverse strand, counting down.
ACTATTTATCTTGGCTACTATACTACCTATTGATATATTTTCTGGTATAGTATTTGCCGTTGGATTATCAAGTTGAGGAGTAATCTCTATGATATTTGTGATAGAGATAGTTACACTTTGATTGGCTTCATTTGTCCCATCTGTTGCGTATGCTTCAAACGAGTATATAGATTTATCTTCAAAGCTAGGTTTATCATTGAAACTAACCAATCCACTTATACTATCTATATTGAAACTATTACTATCTCCTCCATCTATACGATAACTGATATTATTATCATCTGTTGCCAATAGAGTTATCGCTTCAAGTTGCTCTTCTGATACACTTATATCAGATGCAGAGGTAAATATAGGAGTTGTTGTATCTATTTTTATCTCTTCTTTGAAATAGCTAGTCTCTGTCTGTATTCCTTGGACTCCATTATCAGAACAGCTACTCAATATAGCTAGAAGTGGTAATGAATATAATATATTTTTTTTCAAAACTATCCTTTCATATATATAATATTATACCTAACTTTAGAGTAGTTTTCAGTAAAATTTTGCTATTGTGTTACTTTTATTTGAGGAGATATTATGAGATTTATATTTTTGAGTATAGTTTTGTTTAGTACTTTTGTATATGCTGGTGGATTTAGCAAAGGTGGTGACATAGTTAGAGATAGAGACACAAGGCTCAAATGGCAAGATAGTCCCAAAGTGATGTATTCAACTTGGGTAAATGCAAAGATATATTGTGATAGATTATCACTAAATGGTTATAAAGATTGGAGACTTCCAACTATTAGGGAACTCAACTCTTTGATAGATGATACTAAATCAAAGGATACTATATATCCTCCATTTATACCATCATCTAGGGTATATTGGAGTGCTACAGAAGCTTCTAATGACAAAGTATATGCTTGGGTAGTAGATTTCGCAGATAGTATTAGCAAAAATGGAGACAAAAAGTCTCTTAAAGCTCTTAGATGTGTAACTGGTGGTTGATACACATCTTGTAGATTAATCTACAATTTTAATAGCAAAGTCTTTGACGCTATAGCCTTGTTGGTCTTCTACACCATTTCTAGGAATTGTCACTTCATATCTATCGTGTTTGCTACCAAAGTGTAGTACTCCACGGACATTGACATAGAAGTTACCAGTAGCATTTGGTGCGCGTAATCTTAGCTTCATCGTTTTTCTGACTCCATCACTCCATTTGCGTTCCCATCCCTCTATCATATAATACTTACTTCTCTTGGCTCGTCCTCTGTGTTTGTTGTATATTTTGGAGTATGGTGGGTATCCTTTGATTGAGTCAAATGTATTGTATGTAGTCTCTCCTGCTACTGATGTCATCTGAGGGAAAGATAGAGTGAGTCCTCCCATTCTGGCATAACTATTGTTATTGGTCATAGTGGCTTTGATAGTAAAGTACTCTCTTGCCTCTACTACTCTTGGGTAGCTTACTACTATACGGATATTTTTTTGGTTGATTACTAGCTTTTTGGTGTTACTCTGTAAGCTACCTTGACGGACTATACTATCACCACCTCTATCGAGATAACCATCTGCAATAGCAGATACGCTTAGGGCTAGTGCCAATATTGTAGAACTAAGTATTTTTTTGTACATTTTTTATCCTTTAGAGTTTTCTTTTTAGATTTTGAATTCTTTTATATGAGTTGTTGATGCTTTTTACTCTTCTTTTGTCTTTGCTAACCCATGAGTATATTGTATCTACTAGTTTTTTGGTAGTTACTACTCTTTTTGGATTTAGCTGATTTCCAATGAGCAAAATATCATTACCTGCGTTTATCGCTAGACCTAGAGTACTTTGGAGATTGTACCTTTTGCTAATAGCACCCATCTGTAAATCATCTGTGATAACTACACCCTTGTATCCTATATCTGCTCTTAGGAGTTTGTTTATAGTCTTGAATGATAGACTAGCAGGATATTTGGCATCTAATTTTTTGTTGAATACATGTGCTACCATTATACTATCTGCATCTTTTTTGAGTAGCTTGTATGGACTTAGCTCTTTCTCTTGCCAAAGGTTGGTGACATCTACAAATCCTCTGTGTGTATCACCTAGAGATGAGCCGTGACCTGGGAAGTGCTTGAGTGATGTAAGTACATTATATCTACCCATCTCGTGCATAAATATTTTGGCATATTTAGCAACAGCTTTTGGGTCTTTACCAAAAGAACGACCCAATTTATATATTACATGGTTTTGTCTATTGATAGCCAAATCTACTACTGGTGCTAGATTGTAATTGATACCTACATTCTTTAGTTCTCCAGCCATTTTTAGGTAGGCATTTTTGATATTTTTTGTACTCATTTTTGATACAGATGAGGCTTTTGGGAAATTACCATAAAATCCATATTTGCTTTTGAGTCTTTGTACTTTGCCACCTTCTTGGTCTATTGCTATGAGAAGTTTGCCATCTTTACTACATGACTGTAGCTGTGTAGTTAGTTTTTTGAGTTGAGATTTGCTAGATATATTTTTGGCTTTTTTGCGATTGACTGGATTGTAGTCAAATAGTATGACTCCACCTAGGTTATATCTCTTTATATCTTTGCAGATTTGGCTATTTGGTGAGGCAGTTGTCCCGAAAAACCCTACCATAAGCATCTGTCCTATTTTTTGTTCCAATGTGATAGATTGTGAAAATAGTGACGAAAAGGAGAAAGCTCCTACCAATAAAATCTTTTTAATCATCTGTATCCTTTTAATCTTTTTTTAAATTATACTCCATTTGCATATCATTAACCTTTATTATATATAATCTTGCTATAAGAGTATCAAGGGACACCTAAAATAACCCCTCCTTTTATAACTATTTTAGGACTCCTTTTAACATTTTTCTCCTTTTTGTCCCAAAGATACTCTTTGAAAAAAATCTTCAAACAAATTCAGATATTTACACAAAAATTATACATTGATATTGTATAATTCATAAATCTAACAAAAAAGGCTATACCGATGAAAAGACTACTAACAACCAGTGTAATGATATTACTAGCTATGTTTACATTTTTACAAGCAGAAAATAGCACACATTTATCTATGATGAGTATCACTGATACTAATGGCAAGAAGTATATAGTCAAGGGTACAGATGAAGGTCTTATCTTTGAGGGACTAGAGGGTAGAGTAGTCTTTATAGAGTTCTTTGGACACAATTGTCCTCCTTGTATTGCATCTATTCCTCATCTTATCTCTTTGCAAGAGAAGCACAAAGATAAGCTAACTATAATCGCTGTAGAGGTACAAAACTATACAGATAAAGAGGTAAAACTATTTGCAAAAGATAAAGGTATCAATTATATCACAGTAGCAGGTTCAAATGCAGATAAATTTATCCAATACATATCTCAAAGAGCTGAGTGGTCTGGTAGTATTCCATTTACATTGGCGATGGATATTAGAGGTGATGTACAATTTGTACAAGTGGGTATGATACCAGAAGAGACACTTGATGGATTGGTAGAAGAGCTTTCAAAAGTCAAAGAAGTCAAAGAAGTCAAAAAAGTAGAAGATAATAAAACAATAAAACAGAAATAAGGATTAAAATGAAAAATATTATATTACTTACATTAGTAGGTACAACACTAACATTTGCAGATGCAAAAGTAGAAGAGCCAATTAAATCACTATCAAACTACCTATTAGAAGCAGTAGATAGCGTAGAAGATGCTAGAAAAGACGCAGTAAAAGCACTTAATAATATGGTAGATAGCGTAGATGATGCAAGAGCAAATAGTACCAAAAGTTCAGAAGATACTATATCTACACAGATTGTAGAGACTCACGCTATAGCAAATATAGCCAAGAGTACAGCAAATGTAGAGATAGCAAAATCAAAAGCTATCGTTAGTATCACCAAAGCCGTAGATAATATGGAAAAAGCATCAAAAGCTGATGCAAAAAAAGTAGAAAATGAGTCTCTAGCTACAATTATTAAAGCAGTAGCATCTGTAGAGATAGCAAAAGCAAATGCTAGTAAAAATATAGTAGAAGCGACTCAAAGAGTAGAACTAAGTAAGACAAAAGAGGCAAACAAAATAGAACATGAGAAAGAGACTCTAAATATAGCCAAAAATATCACAGCAGTACAAATATCAAAAGCAGTAGCCGATGTAGAGATAGCCAAATCAAACTCTCTAATAGAGATAGCACACTCTATGAAAAGTATTTTGCCTACTCTATCTGAAGAAGAGAAACAAAATCTAAAAGATATAAAAGCAAAAGCATCTGCAAATATATCTAGTTATTTGACTCAACTAGAAGTATTAAAAGCAGAAGTACTTACAAAAATAGCAAAAGAAGTAGCCAAAATAGAGATAGTAGAGACTCTAAATAGAGAAACTAACAAGACAAAATAGTCTAGCTCAATCTCACGATACCATTGTGTATCGTGATGATACCTTCTAACTCTGCCTCATAAATCCTATCTCCAAACCTCTTTATACTCTCATCTAGTGTCGGTGAAGTTTGACAAAAATAGAAAAATTCATCTTTGATTATATCACTATTGGCTATCTGTCCAAACGCAGACGCAAAATCCTCTATATTGTATATAGCTTTGGCTTTTCCATCTTGAAGTAGCTTGTTTGTAGCTCTACTCTCATCTAGTCTCTGAGGAAGTACAAATATCTCTTTTCCCATTTTGATAGCATACTCCACAGAACGCATAGACCCACTATCCAAATCAGCTTCTGTGACAATTAGCAAATCACCAAGTGCCACCACAAGCTCATTGCGTACTACAAAGCTCCATCCTGTTGCCTTGAACCCATCATCAAACTGGCTAATGACCAATCCACTATTTTCTATAGATTCCAAAAGAGATTTATTGACAGCAGGGTATCGAATATCCACTCCATTGGCTACGACGGCTATAGTATTTTCTGCACCAGCTCCACCATGAGATATAGCATCCACACCCATAGCTCCACCACTTACCACACAAACCCCACGAGATGCCAAAGATTTGGCTAGAGTATATGTAAATTGTCTAGTATAATTAGATGGTCGTCTAGTCCCAACAATAGATACTTTGGGTCTATCCAATAGAGATAAATCACCAATATAAGATAATTTGGTAGGATACTTTTTCATAGCTTCAAGTGCAGGAATATGTATAGATATAGATTTGCTCATTTTTTACCTTTGGGTGATTATAATATAAAATAACTTAAACTATAAATTAAAGTGTTTGGTGTATAATCTGTGTAATATGAAAAATATAATTCAACAACAGTTCAAAAAAATATCCCAAAAATATACTAATGATGAGTCTAAAATAGATGATTGTTGGAGTGAGATAGTTAGAGCTTATGATGGTAGAGCGTATCATAACCTAAATCATATATCTACTCTATATACTCATCTATCTAATATCAAAGAGCTTATAGATGACTTTGATATGATATTTTATGCAATATGCTATCACGATATAGTATATGATATATCATCATCTGAAAATGAACTTCAAAGTGCTTTGTTGGCTAGAGATAGATTATATAGTTTAGGTGTCAATAGTAGTATGATAGATAGAGTGTATAGTCATATTATGGCTACCAAATCCCACCAAAAGAGCTTAGATGAAGATACAAACCTATTTATAGATGCTGATTTGGCTATTTTGGGGTCTGATAATTATGATGAGTATATAAATGCTATCAGAGAAGAGTATAGAGTATATTCAGATAGAGTATTTGGGGAGGGAAGAGAGAGAATAGTGAAATATTTTTTATCTCAACCACAGATATATC
>DAOVZV010000348.1 GCA_030634925.1 Sulfurovum sp. | reverse complement strand
GTGCTGATTGGATTGAGCGTTTGCTTATCTCTGTGGCTAATACTTTATCAAAATAGCTAGATAGAGGAATAGTGAAATTACCCAAACCACAATAACTCTCCAAGAAGTCTCCATATTTGATATTTTTAGCTTGTGATACTGCCCACTCTATCATCTTGATATTGACCTCTGGATTTGGTTGAGTAAATCCACTCTCATACTGCTTGTATATAAACTCTTTGCTATCTATCTTTAGCTTTTCTATGACATAATCATCAGATAATATCACTTTTTGTTTGCGACTTCTGCCCATAATACTACAATCTAATAACTCTTCTAATCTTTTGGCTTCACTGCTCCACTCATCATCTAATTTACGATGATACAACATAGTAACAAGACACTCACCAGTAGTAGTTGCCAAGAACTCCACAGAAAATAGACGCTTTTTGAGTATATCTATAGAGCCATTTATTTTATCAAGTAACTTCCACATCCTGCTATCAATAGCATCTATCACTTTGGGACACTCATCAATATTGATAGCACCCTTTTTTTCTATATTTCCCATAGCATAGTGACAAATATCTCCATCATGCCATATTCTAAACTCACTTCTAGCTCGATAATGACTATCCATAGAGGTAAATACCTCTATCTCATCATCTACAAAGGGAGACAAAAGTGCTGATACACTCTCTCTTTTTTGCTTCAACTGCTCACTATAACTCATATCATAAAGTCCACAAGACCCACAAGTTCCAAAATGTTTACATATCAATTTTAACGCCTTTTTGTTTGATGTATCTAAGAGGATTATCATAATATAAGTAGTTAATATTTTAGCTTAGTGAGTAACAATACTTGTTATAATTAGCCTATTATAATTATAAGGAACTATATGAACAATTGTAAAGAGATAAAAGCACATATACGAATGGAAGAGCGTTATGAGAGTTTGAGTCTTGTCTTTGGTGATAATAGCCAACTCAAAACTAAAATATTGGACGCTATAGACGAGGTAAAGGCAGAGACAGGACAGACTCCTTTTATATTTGACAAGATTTCCAATGATAGACCAGATATTCAGTCTATATATATTGAATTTCAAGATGATATACATAGAGAAGCAGGAGAGTTTTTTACCAAAATGCTCAAAAAACTAGATATAGATAAATGTGAAAAGGATACATAATATGAGAAAATTATTAATAGGATTACTATTTATAGGACTAAGCTTACAGTTACAAGCTAAAGATGTTGTTGTAGTATTGGAGACAAACACAGGTAAAATAGAGCTAAAGCTATATCCAAAAGTAGCTCCTCTAGCAGTAGAAAACTTCACAACTCATGTAAAAAATGGTTATTATGATGGTCTAATATTCCATAGAGTAATCAAAAGATTTATGATACAAGGTGGAGACCCGACAGGTACAGGTATGGGTGGAACTTCTATATGGAAAAAGCCTTTCAAAGATGAATTTGCTTCAAATGTAGTATTTGACAAGCCTTATATATTGGCTATGGCAAATAGTGGACCAAAGACAAATGGTAGTCAGTTTTTTATCACAACAGCTCAAACTCCGTGGCTAAATGGTAATCACACTATATTTGGTGAAGTAGTAAATGGTCAAAAGGTAGTCCAAAAGATAGAAAATGTATCTGTATCAAGAGGTGCAAATAGACCTCTTTTTGACCAGATTAT